>RFHL01001254.1 GCA_003696875.1 Bacteroidota bacterium
ACCTGGACCTGGTGATATTCCGCCTGGTGATTTCTGGGACCTATCCTGTCTCCAGGATTCGTTTTTCTTTCTTTTCTGGAGATGGTGCGAAGCTGTGGGGAGTAGACCCAGATCTTTGGCCCGAAGAAGTGGACTTGGAGACCTGGGGGCAGGTCATGATGCAGGATAAGGCCGCCGAACTGTTGGATGTTTTCAACCAAAAGCTACGTGTAGGCCAAACCGTATCTTTTGCCTATCCGTATCGGCATCCCAATGGGCACATCCGCTGGATACACAACCAATTGGTGCCGCATCGCCTACCAAATGGAGAGATAGAGGTATTGGGTATGGCTCGGGATATCTCCCGGGAAGTGCAGCAGAAACAGGACCTGGGGATCAGCCAGCAGGCGCTGTCAGAAATAGAGAACGGCGTGGCCATCCTGATGCCTCAGGAGGACACCCATGCCCTGACGATGGTCAATGATGCCTTTGTCCGGCTCTGTGATCGCAGGGCTGAGGATATGCCCGATGTGGAGGCCTGGTTGGCCTGCTATTCCGCCTCGGACCAGCAGGACCTGGCCCAGGTCAGGGATGCCCTGGCACATCGGCAGCCCCTCAAGATCGTGCTGAAGAGTCAGAGCCATACCGGCCAGTTCTGGCATGAGGTCAAGTTGGCCCCCATTCGTCCCGAGACTGCGGAAAGAGGATGGGTATTGGTTCTGCACGATGTATCGGCCTATGTGGAGGCCCTCGAAGAACTTCAGCTTACCCGGGACCGCAAGCGGTATGTACTGAGCTCACTTCCAGATGGGATCGCCGTGCTGGATGCCGATGGGTATATTTCCACGATCAATGACGCCTGGGAAGAACAATCCCGTTTTTGGGGGGAGGAAGGCGCAAGCCCGGGCGCCCACTACCTGACCGTCTGCCAGCACATGTCAGGACCCCTGTGGAGCTATGGCGATCAGGTGGCCAGGGGCCTTTCTGAGATGATGTCCGGGCGGCGCGCGCAATTTGAAGCGGAGGTATTCCTGTCCCATGCTCCCCTCCCGGCTTGGTATATCATCCGGATGGTCCGGATGCGGCAGGAAGAAGGCGGGTATGTGATCGCCCGGATCAATATCACCTCTCAGAAGCTGGCCGAAAAGGCCCTCATAGAAAGTGAACAGCGGTACCGCTGGCTGGCCGAGTCCATTGAGGACCTGATCGTCCTCTTGGATAGCGAAGGGAAGATTCAATATACCAATCCTGCAGTCGAGCTTTTGCTGGGCATGAAGTCGACGGACGTGCTGGGAAAAACGGCCCAAGACTTTATCCTGGGCGAAGATGTGCCGCTCTTGTACGAGGATTTCAAGGAAGCCCGGCAAAGCGGGCGCCCCTTCCGGCGCGTGTTCCGGGCCCGGCATGCCGAGGGCCATGTACTATGGCTGGAGTCCCTGAGCCGCATATTACCCCATTATGGCGGGGGGGGACAGGACTACATCCTCAGTGTGGTCCGGGATGTGACCCAGTCCCGGGAAGTGGAGTCCCGGATCCGCTTCCAGTCCCAGGCCCTGGAACAGGCCCGTAACGCCATTGTAGTGACCGATATGGCCTTTGCCGTGACCTTTATGAACCGGGCCGCCGAGGAGTTGTATGAAGTGTCGGCTGAGGAGGCCTTAGGGTCATACCTGCCGGAAGTATATCAAGTAGAATGGGAGAATGAGGAGCAGCGTGAGGCGTCTATCAAACAGGTGCAGAGCCAGGGGTACTGGCATGGGCAGGTATTTCAGCGCAAGCGCTCCGGAGATCGCTTTTTTGCCGATGCGGCCATCACCCTTCTCAGCGATGTCGACAGCCGGCCGCAGGGATACCTGGGGGTGATCATGGATATTTCCATCCTCAAGGAAGCCGAGGATGCCCTCCACAACCTGAACTCCCAGCTTGAGGCCCTGGTCAAGACCCGCACCCGCGAGCTCGAAGCTGCCAACCGGGAACTGGAGGCCTTCAATTTTACGATCTCCCACGACCTGCGCTCCCCCTTGCGTGGGATTCACGGCTTCGCGCAGATTCTTCATCACCGATATGCCAAGGAGCTTGGCGCCGATGGCAAGGAGTTCCTGGATTTTATCCTGAGGGATGTGAAGAAGATGGACCACCTCATCAGGGACTTGCTCACCTTCTCGCAGGTGGGCCGGTATCGCCTGCGGCGGCAGGTGGTCCATATGGATAGGATGATACAAGAGGTCTGGGAAGAAGTGATGCTGGCTCCCTATGCCCGGGGACATCAGTTGAAGTCGGCCTCTCTGCCTCCCTTGGTGTCTGACAGCCACCTGATCCGGGTGATCTTTACCAACCTGATCAGCAATGCGGTGAAGTATTCCAGTCATGTGCCTGAACCATGGGTGACCATCGGAGGGCATCAGACAGCAGGGCGAGTCGTACTTTTTGTACGCGACAATGGCATTGGCTTCGACATGGCCCAGCATGACCGCATTTTCCGGGTCTTTCAGCGCTTACATACCGAGGAGGAATACGAGGGGACAGGGGCCGGACTGTCGATTGTGCAGCGCATCGTGGAGCGCATGGAAGGCAGGGTTTGGGCCGAGTCCACCTTGGGCAAGGGAGCCACTTTCTTTGTTGAGCTCCCCGACATGGAGGTCCCTGAGTCGGCGGCTACCTGAGCCGCTTTTTGGCCTCTTCCCACAGCGCATCCGCCTCGGAGGTCGAGAGATCGGACAGGTTTTTTCCCTGATCCCAGGCGGCATGTTCCAGATAAGAAAAGCGGCGCTGAAATTTTTGGCTGCTTCTGGCCAGCGCATCCTCGGCATTGATGCCGAGGTGTCGGCAATAATTGACCAGCGCAAAAAGCAGATCCCCCATTTCTTCCGCCTGATGGTCGGCATCCGTAGCGTGTTCCAATTCGTCCCATTCCTCCTCTACTTTGCTCAGGGCATCAGCCGCATCGCTGAAGTCAAAGCCCATGGCGGCAGCCTTTTCCTGCAGGCGCTGCGCCTTGATCAGAGAGGGTAAGCTGGCCGGGACACCGTCGAAGACCGAGGCGCGCTCTTTGCCCGCGGCGGCCTTTTCCGCCGCCTTGATTTTCTCCCAGTTGGCGTGAATTTCCGCCTCCGAAGCGCCCACCAGATCGCCATAGATGTGCGGGTGGCGCCGGATCAGCTTTTCAATTTGGGTCTCCAGAACCTCGCCCATGTCAAATTGCCCGGCGTCGCGGGCCAGACTCGCATAGAAGATCATGTGCATGAGCAGGTCGCCCAGTTCGATTTTCATCTCGGGATAGTCGCCTGCCAGGATGGTGTCCGATAGTTCGTAGGTCTCTTCGATCGTCAGGTGGCGAATGCTCTCCTTGGTCTGCTTGCGGTCCCAGGGGCATTGCGCCCGCAGTTCGTCGACAATCTCCATCAGGCGGGCAAAGGATTCCGGAGCGGTAGGCATGGCGTGACGATTCGGCGTGAAAAGTTCGTGTTCGGGTGGCGTCCATCCTAGGTGGGTGGTCTGCCGGCTGACGGTGCTGTCAGAGGCTATTTGCCTTTGAAGGCGGGCTTGCGCTTGTCGAGAAAAGCCTGGGTGCCCTCGCGGCCATCATAAGAGGTGATGGCCTTGCCAAAGTGTTGGGCTTCAATCTCATAGCCATTCACCGCCGTGTAGCCGTTGCGGTTTTTGTAGCCGGCATTCAGGGCATCCAGCGTGAGCCGGATGGCCATGGGCGATTGGCGGTAGGCCTTGCCGAGGAGCTCATAGCATTTGTCCATCAGCTCCACCCGGGTGGTGAGGGCATTGACGAGGCCCCACTTCAGGGCCTCATCGGCATCGATCATATCGCCGGTGATGAGCAGCTCAATGGCCTTGCCCCGGCCGATGAGCTGGGCCAGGCGCTGGGTGCCCCCATAGCCGGGCAGCAGGCCCAGCTTGACCTCGGGCTGCCCAAAGCGGGCACTGCTCGCAGCGATACGCATGTGGCAAGCCATGGCCAGCTCGCAGCCGCCGCCCAGAGCAAAGCCGTTTACGGCGGCGATGACGGGCTTGGCGCTGTGCTCGATGGCAAAGAAGACTTCCTGCCCAAAGCGGCTGAAGGCCTGGGCCTCCTCGGCTTCCAGGTGGGCAAACTCGGCGATATCGGCCCCGGCGGCAAAGGCCTTGTCCCCGGCCCCGGTAATGATCGCACCTTTTAGGTTGTCATCGGCCTGCAGCATGTCCATCGCATCCTTGATTTCCCGCAGGGTCTGCTGGTTCAGGGCATTGAGGACCTTGGGCCGGTTGATGGTGATGACGAGGGTTTCCGTCTGGGTTTCGACGAGGAGGTTGCTAAACATATGGACAGAAAATAGGGGCTGGGCAAAAAAAAGAATCCCGGGGCTACCGGGATTCAAAACTACAGACTATCGGCCCAAAGTGCCATTTTTTCTCAATCCTTTAAGCGATCTTCATAGCCCATATCGCCGGGCCCCTCGCTCTCCAGGTCAAAGTCATCGGCGACGCCGGGGTAAAACTCCGATTGCATCAGGTTCTCAATTTCTTCCATGGTCTGCTGGGTCTGCTCCGTCTCAAACAGGAGGTTGTCGATCATGATGTCCTCCCGTTCGGTGTTTTGCAGCGTCATGGGCTGATCCTTGATGTACTCGACCATCTCCTCGATGGTCTGGAGTTGTTCTTCGATCACCTCACGGTTTTCCCGCACCTTGTAGTAATTGTCCATGCGCATCTCCAGCAGCCGGAGCCGCTTCTCCTTGATCTTGCGCAGGCGGCTGGAGGCCGTCTTCAACTCCTGGTTCAGGCGGTCGATCTCCTGTACCGTCCGCTGGATTACTGTCTCATTCGTCAGTTCGGGAAATTTATCTTTGAAGTACAGCAGGCGGACGTAGGAGAGTTCGATGGCATTCATCTTGTTGACGAAGCTGTTGACCAGGTTAGGGACAGTCGTATTGAGTTTCTTGAACCCCTCGCGCACCTCCTTGATGCGCTTGCGCATCTTGTCGAAGCGCTGCTGCGACTCCAGCGTCAGCTCATTGTAGTATTCGACCAGGGTCTTGGTCTTCTGAAAGGCGTCGATGTCCTTCTGATACTTGGCGTTGATGGCCCGGATGAAGCGCGGGTTTTGGCTGATCCAGCTCAGGACCATGAGCTCCAGGCCGCCGGCCATCATGATGATGGACGAGACGGTGGTCGAGGCCATCTCAGGCTCCAGGTTCAGCAGGTCCGGGATGGTCAGGACCCCAAGGGCAGCGATACCGGTGATGATAGAGAGAATGGTCAGGTGGACCGGCCAGAAGAATGCCTCCTTGGTGTAGTTAATAAACTTCTGTATGCGTGATTTGGACTTTTTCTTTGCCAAAGCGGAAGCGGATTAGGGGAAATGCTAGCGTACTAGAAATTAGAACGGGAACCGCAGGGAAAGGATACAGCCCGCCCGAGGGGGAAATTACGAAATGCCCCGGAGAAAAGGAATGTGTCAGCCGCTTCAGGCAGGAAGCCGCTCCAGGGCCAGATCGATGCGGTTCAGAGTCTCTGCCCGCCCGATGAGGGCGGCAATATCAAAGACGCCCGGACCCGCGCCCATGCCGGTCAGGGCCAGCCGCAGCGGGGCCATGACCTTGCCTACGCCCACTTCCCGGGCC
>RFHL01001255.1 GCA_003696875.1 Bacteroidota bacterium
GGATTAAAGGAAATTTATCTCTATGTTGGAACGCCATCCTAAACGACCCAGCACCTATGCCCACGGTTACCATTGACGGCCAGGCGATCGAGTTTGAAGGAAAGCATTTTCTCCTGCAGTTTGCCCTCGATCACGGCATTGAGATTCCCTATTTCTGCTACCATCCCGCGATGAGCTCTCCTACCAATTGCCGTATGTGCCTGGTAGAGGTTGGCTTTCAGGCCCGCGACCGGGCCACCGGCGAGTTTCAGACCGACGAAGACGGCAAGCCCGTCATCATGTGGGGCCGCAAGCCCTCTACGGCCTGTAATACCCCGGTCGGGGACCGGATGTTTGTCAAGACGCACCGCACCTCCGAAACCATCAAACGCGATCAGGCCGGCGTTCTGGAGTATATGCTCGTCAATCACCCTCTGGATTGCCCCATATGCGATCAGGCCGGTGAGTGCCCGCTCCAGATCTGGACCTACAAATACGGCCCCGAAGGTTCTCGCTTCGAGAACCTCAAGGTTCACAAGCATAAGCGCGTGGAGCTCGGTCCCAACGTGATTCTGGACGAAGAGCGCTGCATCAACTGTACCCGCTGTACGCGCTTTACTGAAGAGATCTCCGGTTCCAATCAGCTGACCATCGTAGGACGGGGCGACAAAAACTGCCCTAGCACCGCCCCGGGCCAGACCTTTGACGAGCCCTACTCGATGAATACCATCGACATCTGTCCGGTGGGTGCCCTCACGAGCAAGGCCCACCGCTTCAAGGCCCGGGTCTGGGAGATGGCCCATGCGCCCTCCATTGACCTCAATGACAGCACCGGCACCAACACCTATGTCTGGATTCGAGACAATGAAGTGCTACGCATCACTCCCCGCCACAATGCGGCGGTCAACGACTACTGGATGCCCGATGCCTACCGGCTGAACGTGGACATCTACAACAAAAACCGGGTTTCCGGCGTGCGTATCAAGGGCGATATCCCGATCAGCTTTGAGGATGGGCTGGAAAAGGCCGCTACTATGCTGCAGGGACAGGGCAAAGGTGGCTTCTTCCTTGGCTCGGCCTACGAGTCGCTGGAAAGCAACTACGCCCTGAAAAGCCTCGCCGCTCACTACGGCGTCAAGGACATCTACTATGTCTCTCATATCGAAGCCGGTACCGGCGACGATTGGCTGATCAGCGAGGACAAGACCCCCAATGCCGCCGCTTGCGAGCTGCTGGGCTTCAAAGCGCTGACCGTGGAAGAGTTGAAGGAAAAGCTGGCCGATAAAAAGATCGACTTTGTCTACAGCCTGGAGAACACCCGCGCCTTTCGCGCGGTGCCTGAGGCCTTCCAGGGCAAGACCGTCATCGCGCATGCGCTGCACCATTGTGAAACCTACGAGCGCATCGACCTGCTGCTGCCGGCCGCCATCGCCATCGAGGCAGAGGGTACCTACATCAACGCCAAAGGCCTGCCCCAGGTATCGACCTTGGCCAAGCAAATCCGGCAGATGACCCCTGAGCAGTGGATGCGCCTGCCCAAGAGCCGGCTTGACAAGGCCGCCGTGGCCGTGGACCGCTGGCGCAACCTCGACAACGTCTTTGACGTGCTGCCCGGCTGGCTGATCATCGCGCGCATCGCCAAGCACATTGGCCTGGCCATGCCCTATGCCCATCACCGCGACATCTTTGCCAAGGTGCAGGGCGAATTTGAGGTGCTCAAAGACCTCAAGGTCTCCTACAAGCCGCCCAAGGCGGCTTTCAAGAGCACGCAACTGGAATTTGCACCGCAGTGGGGATGGCGCTGAGCCCGGCCGGTGCCTTCGTTCTGACCCATCTTAACCAAGCCTCAGCCCCCGGGCTGGGGCTATTTTCCTTACCTGCCCAGCCCGATCACATGGATCTGCAAGCCGAAGACATCCGCCTTCTGTACGGGGAGCTGCTCTTCCTCGTCCCCGCCGAAGGGGAAGAAATCCCGGTGCCGGAACCTCCGGCCGAAGCACCCCGCTCAGAGATGACGGTCGAGGAGCCCGAGCCAGAGGTAATAGTCGAAGAGCCTCAAGCTGAGCCCGAACCACCGGGGGCCGCGTACCTGCTGGAGGGTCCTATGGTCGACTGGAAAATGAAGCCGCAGGCGAAAGTGGCCCTGGTGCTGTCAGCCTTGGAGTTTTCAGATCGGGACCTCACCCGCCAACTGCGGGATATGGTGCTCGCCGCCGACCTAGATGCCAATCTCATCGGTTTCGGGGTGCTGCCCGCCGGCAGCGACCGCTGGAACTTTGCCGGCATGCCCGTGGACCTGGCCATTGTGTGCCATACCTTCCCGGAACGGCTGCCCCAGCCGGTATCCCTTGGAGGTAAGCAGTTTTTTGTGGCCGCTCCCCTGACCCAGATCGCCGCCGACGATCGTTACCGGCAAGCCATGGACCGCCTCCTCGCCCGCGTGCGCCAAGCCCTGGGCTAAAGCCGCATCCCTGCACCGCGGAATAAGTCGTGCCGGGCTCGTGCTTACAGGTTCCTGGCGGATAGGTCTTCCAGTACACTTCGACATCCTCCCCAATCCTCTGATTCTTCGATAAGAAGACCAATCTCGTGTCTCGCCTCTAAAAATCTCTTATCTGACTTCCCTTTTCTGACTTCTGACCTCTCCCCTCCCATGTCCTCCATCCTCTTCGGCACCAACAATCCAGACAAGCTTCGTGAAATCCGCGCCATCGTAGGGCCGCCGCTGCAAGTAATGAGCCTGCGGGAAGCCGGCATCGACCTCGATGTCGAGGAGACCGAAGACACCCTCGTGGGCAATGCCCTGCTCAAGGCCCGCACCTATCATCAGGCGAGCGGGCTTCCCTGTTTTGCCGATGATACCGGGCTGGAAGTGGATGCGCTGGGCGGTGCCCCCGGCGTCTACTCCGCCCGCTATGCCGGCCCCGACTGCAGCTATCAGGACAATGTGGCCAAGATGCTGCGCGAGATGGCGGGAAAAGCCGTGCGCACGGCGCGGTTTCGGACCGCGATCGCCTTTGTGGACAGCGAGGCTGAGTACACCTTTGAGGGGGTAGTAGAGGGGACGATCACGGAGGAAGTCCGGGGCGAAGGGGGCTTTGGCTACGATCCCCTCTTCCTGCCCGAGGGGCAACACCAGACCTTTGCCGAGATGGCGCCGGCCGACAAACATGCCATTTCCCACCGGGGCAAGGCGGTCCGCAAGCTGGCGGACTTTTTGCAAACCTACCGACCCGCATAGGCCTCTCAAACAATCGGGCTTGCCGGGCGTTAGCTCGAAAAGGAAAAAGCCGGCCTATGACCCTGACCCGAGAATTCGTTTTTCTCTATTTGTATGAGCAGCTGTCACCGGCACTGAAGGCGGCAGGCTTTTCCCTGCGGGAAAGCAAGCAACAGTTTCGGCGGGCACATGAGCGGGGCTTTGAAAACCTAATTCTCTCGGTCAGTCCGTACCCGGACGTGGTGGTGGTGGACGCGCATTTTGGCATCCGGATTGATGCGGTCGAAGAAGTGGCGCAGCGTTTCACCCGCAATCTCCCCGGCTTCTATCCCGATGCGCACACCCTGATCGCCTCCTATGGCCGGCTGACCGGCCAGCCCTATTTCCGGTTCAAGGCGGCCAATACCCACCATCTGGATATGGCCCTGGAAAGCCTGCTGGCTTTCTGGGAAGGTGAGGGCCTGCCCTTCCTGAACGAATGGCGGCGGCTGCCGCAGGCTGAGCATAGCCTCAACGGGCAACCCGACAAGCCCTGTCCCTACCTGCACAATCAGGCCCACCGCTATATCAAGGGGATCGTGGCCGCCCGCCTGGTCGGCCGGGAGGCCTTTTCTCAACTCGCCCGCCAATACGAAGCCGCCCTGGAGCAAGTCCCCGGCGGCGAGCTGCTGCTGCCGGGCTACCGGCAGCTGGTGCAATACCTGCATCACCTGTCTCCCAACTGAGACCGGCCGGCGCTTGCCTGCGGACAAAAAAATCCGCAGATTTAGCTAGCCGGGGCAAGCCCCGGCGCCTACCCGTCTCCTTTTCCTGACTGAAAC
>RFHL01001256.1 GCA_003696875.1 Bacteroidota bacterium
CACCGAACCTCTCCGCCCTGAAGGTCGAGGGAAACATGTGCTGCCGGACCAACACCCGGTAAAGTTGAGCGCAAATGTTTTCCCGGATTGCTCGTGTTTCAGCTTCCATGGTGCGTTACGGGCTTACGCCCTAACGCACCCTACCCCTAACGCACCCGACGTCTGCCGGCGGGCGAACCCACCGCTTCGGCTGGGCAGCGCCCCTGCAACCAGCTGTCGTCATGAAGCCATTGTAGCCGTCTCATGCCCCACAGGAAAGCTGAAGCGCCGGCCGCCGGCCCCGCACAGCCTCGACGCGGACGCTATCCGCCCTTGATGACCGAATCCGGGTTCGAAGCTCTTCACACAAACACATCTCTCCCCCGGTCCCGGTTTTCGTCTTTCCCGCAAAAACGGAATGCCCACACCTTACGGCATGGGCATTCGCAAATTCTTGTGCATGTTTCCCGGACTGCGGCTAGCCTTCCACGGGCTTCATCTCCGTACCGCAGACACACTTGCCGGGCTTTTGGCTGATGGACCCGCACTTGCACTGGGGACCGCAGGCACAGGCATACTTACCCACCATATTGAAGACCTGTTCCCGGTCGCCGATCTTAACGGTCGCCATGGTCCCTTCGACCTTGACCACTTTGGCCTTGGCCAGGTCCGTACCGCAGACGCACTGTCCCGCCTTGTGCGCCATCATCTGGCAAGGGCAAGCCTCACCGCAGTTGCAGACATAGACTTCATCGCCCACCTTCAGCTCCATCTTGCCCGCCGACCCGGCCCACGCGACATTCAGGGCCACCAACACAAGAGCTCCGGCCATGAGAAGCATCCACACCCTTTTCATAAAAACTCCTTTCTTCCACTATTGAAGTTGTCGGAATCCGGCGCCTGTTCCCCGTACCATTTGGGGAAGAAACATCCGACGTCGGCTTTCTAATCACATAAGTATAAAAGCAGCCGATGCAAGCAGGGGAGCTTCGGCCGAACCGGATCGGCGGGCGCGGCCCCGCACGGAAAACAACATGGGACGGAAACGCAAACCGATCTGCGGCAATGGGACGGCACGAACCGCAATG
>RFHL01001257.1 GCA_003696875.1 Bacteroidota bacterium
CGATAAGGCAGGCTCGTACCTCAACCTGATCCGCTGGGTTTCCGCTCGCACGATTAAAGAAAATTTTGTCCCTCCGCGTGACTATCGCTATCCCTTCCTCGCCGAAGACTGAGGATAGCCCCCTTTATCCCTCTTTGCGGCCCCAGCTGCTTACAAATTCGCAGTTTGGGGCCGGTTTCTTTGTTTTTTTCTATGGCGTCTTTTTCATTTTGATCTAAAATCTCCTAATTTCCGCACGTACATTTTTACCTAGCTTCTCCATGGACCGCTTTATCCTCGTCATCGCCCTCACTGGCCTGACGATGCTCCTGTCTACCGGCAGCCTTTGGGCCCAAGCCTCGGTGGACATGCGGGCGTCCCTCGCCGCCGACCTGGGCACGGATCCGCCCCGCACCTGTGCGGCGGCTCGGGTACGCACCCACACCCGCATTGCTCATCCTTACGTGCAGCGGACATCGACCCAATCCCAGACACCTGACCCCCGCGCCCAGCGCCAACGTCGCCCGGCTCAAAGTGTGCGGTCTCAGCAACCGGCGCGTTCTAAGCCCGATAGCCTGTCCCGCCGGGGCGAGAAGTAATCCTTCGGCGGCGCCAGAAGAAGCTTGCCCCTGCTCCCATTGCAATCAGGAGAATCAGGCTACCCGCGATGGCCACCCATCCGGTACCTGGCGGCAAGGCGCGCATGTCCCCTACCGGGATATAGCCCGCCCAAAAGAAGGGGTGGCTGCCCAGCCGATCACTTCGATCCAGGTATTCCAGCTTGGCCTGACGTAAGGCCTCATCCTTGTTCGCCCCCGCTTTAAGAGCCCGATAGAACGCCTCCATGATAGAGGCCGTTGCGGCATCGTTGACCGGCCAGAGGGTGGTGATGATGCTCCGGGCGCCCGCCGTGGCAAAGCCCCGCGCCAGACTCGCAATGCCCTCGCCGCGCATCAGCTTGCCCGTACCCGTCTCACACGCACTCAGGACCACCATCTCGGCGTCAAGCCTGAGGGCAAAGATTTCCCCCAAATCCAGTTGGCCATCTTCACTGCTGTCCTGGGGTGGGGCAAAGGCCACGCGTGAAAAAAGCGGATGCGCATCATCGACCTGCGCATGGCTGGACAAGTGGAGCAAGGCATAGGCCGGGGCCTGCTCCCGGAAGCGTGCCTCCCGGGCGTCAGATCCCGTCAGCAGCGATC
>RFHL01001258.1 GCA_003696875.1 Bacteroidota bacterium
ATGTAGACCTGGGCTCCGATGGGGAGGGCAGGCTGGGCGAGGAGGGATCCCGCGAGCAGCGCGGCAAGGAAGAGAAGGTGCGTTTTCATATCCGGAAATTACGGATATGTGGGAGCAGGGGCAAGATGATCGCAGCTGAAAATGCCTCTCCCCCGGGCCAAAGGCCCGGCGGGAGGACATTCACCTGCCGGATGCTATCGGCCTTTTTTGATCTTATAGCTCACCTGTGCACGGCCGGCCGACAGGCGGAGCACATACATGCCTGCCGGCAGGTGAGCCAGCGAAAGGCTGTCTTCGACCTGTACCCACTGTTGCAGTACCGTTTGTCCCTGCAGGTTGAGGAGCGTGGCGGTGACGCCTTCGTCAAAGGGGCGTTCGGAGCGGATATATAGCACATCTGTGGCTGGGTTGGGGTAAACGTGCCAGGTGGTGCTGGGCAGACTGGCCAGCGCGGTGGTAGGCGTCAGCCACAAGCCTGAGGGGGAGAAGTCCATGAGAAACATGTCCTCAACCAGGCCTTCCGAGTCGAGGGAATCGGCTCCGGCGTAGGCTTTTCCTTCAAAGAAGCCGGTAAGCAGCAGGCTGCCCTGGGGAGTCAGTTGTACGCTGGTCGCTTCCATGGTCGTGAAGACGCCGGAATTCAGATCATTGTGGGTACTGTCCATCAGCGGGTGAACCCCCAGGAGGGTTCCGTCGGATGTATAGCCGGCGACAAAGTAGTGCTCTCCATAGGGGTTGACTACTGGAAGGGTGTCTGCCCCGAATATCACTTCGCTGGTACCATGGCCACCGATGGCATAGGTCGTCCCGTCGGGGCGGGTGAGGAGGGTGTGGACCTGTATGCCCTGAAAACCGCTGGTAAACATGGGTTTGACAAATTGGCGGTTGCCATTGGGGTCGTACTTGACCAGGTAGCGGTTTACGCTGGCAAAAAAGGCCGTGTCCATCAAGGAGGTATTGCCTTGTCCCCGGATGTCTACATAGAGGTTGCCCGCTCCGTCGACTCCGAACTCATGGGCGGCCTGACCGCCACTACCGGCATTCTCTACCCAGCGCCACCAGTTGAGGGCACCCGCAGCAGAAAGGGCGCCCACCACCAGCGCCTCGTTGGAGTATGTGAGAGGCGGGATGGTTTCGCCTTCGTAAGAGATTTCGCGGGTGAAGGTACCTGCAAAGTAAACACCGCCATTGGGGGCCAGGGCGAGGGTCCGACCACCCGCCCGGCCAAATTGGCCGGCATTGTCGGTATGGCGAAACCAGAGGAAATCGCCGTCGGTTTCATATTTCGCCACAAAAAGCTGGTTCCGGTCTGGGTTGTTCGTGTTGAAGCTTTGCCCATCTATATCGACCGGTTCCAGGACCTCACCGATGATGTATACCCCGTCATTGGCATCGGCTACCACATCATAGGGGATGATGTATTGGCTGCCGGGCGCATCGGTCGCCAGGATGCGGGTGGCCCACTGGAAGGTGCCCATAGAGTCGGCCATCGCCAGAAATACGCTCGTGGAGGCGTTTCCTTCCAGAATGATGCCATGGCCAAAGTCCAGCTTGGTGAAGTCGTTGGTGTGGTCATAGCCGCCACATACGTATACTTGCCCATTGGCATCGATGGTGACCCCATGGATTTCACTAGCGGTCTTGCCGCGGATGGGGGTTGCCCATATGACCGCCCCCGAGGGGCTGTACTTGACCAGAACCAGCGGACCCTGATCATTTACGGTGCCGTCTTCGACTAGCGTGATGCCATCAAAGGTTGTGGTGCCAGTAAATTTGGCCACGACATAGCTGTTGCCAAAGGCATCGATGGCTACATCGGTGGCCTCAGCCCCATCGCCTCCGCTTTGGGTAGCCCAGTGATATTGACCCAAAAGAGAAAAGGGAAGAAACAGGAGGCAGACCAGGAGATAGGTATGAACTCGCATGCAGGTAAGGATTTGAGGGTGAAAGGATGTCCTCAAAGATCCGGCTGTTGGGGCCTGCCAATCCATACCGCAGTTGAGGGATTTTGGGGAGGCTCCCGGGGAGCCTCCCCGTCAGATCAGCCGGTTTTTGTAGGCCTTGCGGACCGCTTCGGCCCGCGAATTGACATACAGCTTGGCGTAAATGTTTTTGATGTGGGTGCGCACCGTATGCCCGCTCACATGGAGCCCTTCGGCGATGGTTTTGTAGTTTTCGCCCTCACACAGCCGCTGCAAAATCTCGGTTTCCCGCTCGGTGAGCGGGCTCTGGCGGCTGGGCTGGAAGGAGTGCAGCACCCGCCGGGCAATGGGCATGCTCATGGGCGCGCCTCCTTGCGTCACTTCGGTGATGGCCTGCAGCAGGCGGGCCGGGGGCGTGTTTTTCAACAGATAGCCCGAGGCCCCGGCACAGAGGGAGTCAAAGACGGACTGGTCGTCGACCTGAACCGTCAGCATGATGATGTCCTGCTCGGGCCGGGCTTTTTTCAGGACCTTGACCCCCTCAATGCCGGACATGCCCGGCAGGTTGATGTCCATCAGGACCACATCCGGGGGATGTTTGATGAGGGCCGGGAGGGCGGTTTCGCAGTCCCCAAAGGTGGTGCCGCACATAAAGCCGGGCGTCCCGTCAATGATCAGGTCCAGGGTCTGGCGGATGTCGGGGTCGTCTTCGACGATGGCGACGTGGATGATGTCAGGTGTCATGTTTTCAAAGGTAATCCTTCTGAGGGGGCTCCTCCATCCCGCATATGCGGGATTGTCAGGATCAGGGCCGTACCGGCCCCGGGGGCCGTTCGGATTTCCAGGCGGGCCTGGATCTGCCTGGCCCGCCGCCGCAGATTGTCCAGGCCATAGCCTTTTGGGACTGCTTCCAGGTCAAAGCCTTGCCCATCATCTTTGAGGCTCAGCGTCAGCTCCTGATCGGTGCAGCTGAGGGATAGAACGATGTGTTGGGCCTGAGCATATTTCAGGGTATTGTTCATGCCCTCCTTGAGCATCATGACGATATGGCGGCGGGCATTCTGGGGCAGTTTGATGTTGCCGGTTTCGGGGCTGAGCCCCTGAATGGCAAAGCGGATGTCGGTATAAGCCAGGAGCTCGTCGGCAAAGGCCCGCATGCGGGCCACCAGATCAAAGACGCTGTCCTGCTCCGGGTCCAGCACCCAGATAAAGTCGCGGATGCCTTCAGAAAGACGCTGGGTATTCTGCTCGATCTGTTGCAGATATGGGGAAAGCGGGCTCTCAGGCGGCGTGGATCGCCGCGCCATTTCTACAAAGAGGGAAATGCGGGTCATCTTGTTGCCCAGCTCATCATGATAGTCGGCGGCGGCGTGCCGCCGCACGCGTTCCCGTTCCTGGCGTTTGGCCTCTACAATCCGCATTTTTACCTCCAGGGCCAGTTCCCGCTGTCGGATCCGGAAGCGGACAAAGACCAGGATCAGGCCCGCGGCGGTCAGGGCATAGAGGCTGAAGGCCCACCAGGATTTCCACGGTGGCGGGGCCACCGAGAGGGTAACCGCAGTCCCTGTTTCATTCCAAACCCCATCGTTGTTGCTGGCCTTGACCCGGAAGGTGTAGTCGCCCGGAGACAGATTGGTATAGGTCGCCTGACGGGCCTCTCCCACATAACGCCAGTCGCTATCAAAGCCTTCCAGCCGGTAGGCGTATTGGTTTTGGCGGGGGTACAGATGGTTGGTGGCGGTAAAGGAAAAGGTCAGGACGAGGTCTCGATGGTTCAGGTCGAGCTGTCCGCCGCGGAGGAGGCTGCGCCGCAAGGGCACATGCCCGTCCGGCCTGGCCTGACCGGGTTTCAGGGCATCATTCAGGATCTGGATCTGGGTGATGAGGACTTGCGGCGGGTGCTCGTTCTGCCGGATGTCCTCTGGCCGGAACACATTGTAGCCGTTGATTCCCCCCAGGAAAAGGGTCCCCGATTCGTTTTGAAAGGCCGCCCCGGCGTTAAATTCGTCGTCCTGCAGGCCGTCGGTCTGGTCAAAGTTGCGGATGGCATCCCGGGGCAGACCATCCGGCTCCCCGAGCCGGGCGGGGTCGATGCGGGAAACCCCCTTGGCCGTGGTGACCCACATCATGCCTTGCCGATCCTGTAAAAAGGCATAGATCTCATCGTAGATGAGTCCCTGGGTCTCGCGAAGGTGGAGCCATGCCTGTTCGGGCTTCCGGCTGTCCAACAGGGTGATGCCGCCACCATTGGTGCCGACCCATACCTGCTGTTCTCGGTCTACATAGACCTGGTTGACGTAGTTGCTGCTCAGGCCACCCGGCTTTTTGGGGTTGTAGGTATAGGCCCGAAAGGTCTCCTTCGCCGGATCAAAACAGTTGACCCCCCGATCGGTGGCGATCCAGAGATGGCCCCGGGCGTCCTGGTCAAGGGACCAGACGTAGTCATTGCTCAGGCTGAGGCTGTCACCCGCCCGGTGCCGATAGGTGCGGAAGGTCTCGCGGGCTTTGTCAAAATAGGCCAGGCCGCCACCCCGGGTGCCGATCCAGTAGCCAGCTTCGCCCGCCGGCAATACAGCAAAAATATGGTTGCTGGGTAGGGAAGTCGAGTCTCCCTCTCGCTGTCGAAAGGGCGTAAAGCGGGGAATGGGTACCTCATTTTCCCAGCGTACCTCCATGCGATTGAAGCCCCCGAAGGTCCCAATCCAGAATATCCCGGCCGAGTCCTGCGTGATCGTGGTCACGATCGGATGCGAAATGCCCGCGGGAGCGGGCCGTTGGGAGGAAAAAAAGTATTCCTGGCCGGTAGCCTTTACCTTGACATACAGGCCCCGACCGTAAGTGCCGAGCCAGAGATTGCCGGCCTGATCTTCATAGATCGCCAGGATGTCTTCAAAGCCATTCGGGGCGTGGGGCAATCGCCGGTGCTGAAAAGTGGCCTGGTTTTGCTGGCTTTGCCGGATGTAGGCCTTGTCCAGACCGTTGCCGTGGGCCACCCAGAGGATGCCCGATTCGTCATACCACAGATCGTGGATGGTAGCGTGGCCGAGGCTGCCAGGGTCTCCGGTCTCAGGCTGTATGTGCTGGAAGGTGGTATGATCGCCCCGGGTATTCAGACGGGTGAGCCCGCCGTGGTAGGTGCCAATCCAGAGTACACCTGGGCCTTCCTGTGTGATACAGGTAACTTGTGGGTGGGAGAGGCTTTGAGGTTCGCCGGGCTTATAAGTGTAGTGGGTAAAGGAAAAAGCCCCGTCTTCCTGCTCTCGGATGCGGGTCAAGCCGCCGAAGGTCGCTACCCAAAGGGCGGTATCCTCTGTCAAGCTGTCAAGGTGCAGGGCCTTGACCAGGTTGGAAGCGGGTCCTGCCTCACCTGCCGGTAGATGGGTCACCTTGCCGCTGGCTGGTTCGTAGCGCAGGAGTCCTTGCCGGCTGGTTCCCAGCCAGAGGACGCCCTGAGGCCATTCGGCGATGGCCTCAATGTGGGAAAAGGGGAGGGGGTGATGCCGGAACTGAACCCCCGAACCGTCGTCAGGGGGCACCATTTCGTTGAGGCCCTGGTCGGTGGCGATCCACAGCCTACCTTGAGCATCCTGGAAGAGCTCATTCACGTAATCGTTGCTCAGGCTGAGCGAATCGTGGGGATCGTGGGGATAGCTGTAAAAGCGATCCAGCCCGGGATCATAGCGGGCGAGTCCGCCACCCCGGGTTCCGATCCATATCTGGCCGGAGGGGTCCTGCCACAGATCCGAGAGGGTATTGGTCGGCAGGGAAAACGTATCCTCGGGAGAAAAGACGTAGTAGGAAAATTGATACCCGTCAAAGCGGTTCAGCCCATTGCTGCTCCCCACCCAGACCAGCCCATCGCGATCTTTGAGCAGGGGACCCGTGTCCCGATATGACAAGCCCTCTGCCATCCCGAAGTGATGGAAGACATACTGGGCCCGGCTCGCGCGGGCAGGCAGGAGGCACAACAGGAGACAGGCCAGCCGGGGGAGTTGGCACAAATGGGACAGCGTTTTCACCAGAGGGTAAGTAGAGTAGGGGTAAGGTACACATCCTCCGCTACAAAATCACAGGTAGCCGTTGGTCTTTAGGGGCATATCCCTGGCGTAGGCGGTCCCCATTCTGGTTTTTTTTCGTTCTCCGACAAAAAAAGTAGCGATGTGCAGAGCGGAGTCGGGCTTCCATACCCTCCGCCAAAATTGCCGAGAACTTTTTCCCTACCAGCTACTGCTGGCGCCGCCCCCGCCAAAGCTGCCCCCGCCGCCGCTGTAGCTGTCCGAGCTGCTGCTCCAGCTATCCGAGCTACTACTCCAGCTTTCACTGCTGCCAAAACTACTGCTGCTGTAGCTGCTACTCCCGCTGGAGCTATAGCTATAGCTGCCACCGGAGCCACTGCTGCCATGGCCGGTCCTGACAGCCACGGCGAACCCAAATGCGATCAGGCTGAAGAACATAATGATCGGAACAATCATCAGGATAGGAAATCGCCAATCCCCCACCCCGGATACAAAGGCCGCTTGCATGAGGAGTCCCATTCCCACCTGGGCGAGCACCAAGACCGGCCATTCTTGCCAGGCGTGCTGGGGCAAGGTCGTCAGGAGTTTGGCCGTACGCTCGTTCAGGTTCTTTTTACCTTTGTAAGGTCTGACCATGGTCGATAATTCGTCCCGTAAGCCTTGGCGGTAGGCCTGGGATAAGAGCGTATGGAGCAGCTTTTTTTCCGTCTTCGAGGGGCCGGCATCGTTCTGTTTCTTTTTTAAAAAGTCTACGACCGCAACATAGACCTTGGTAAATGAGGCCTCCCGGGGAATGCCCAGTCGACTACGCAAGCCTGCCACCTGCCTGCGGCGGATGAGGATAAGGGCGATCCAGACCACCAGACTCAGGACCAGCAAGCAGACACCCACGGCCAGATAGGCCCGGCTGGCCGCCGGCATGGAAAGGGGCTCCTCCTCGGTGGGTGCCGGTGCCCGCATCCGGAAGGGCAATTCCCCCAACGTCAGGGTTTCCTCTATCGCCGCCAGCCCCTCCCGTAAGGCCTCAAAGAAGCGCCCCTCCTTGAGACGAGGCACCATGACCTGCTGCTGGATCTGATAGCAGGTCGCATCCGTCAGGACCGGTTCCAGCCCGTACCCCACTTCAAAGCGGAGGCTGCGGTTGGATTCGCCCGGCTTACCCACCAGGAGGATGAGCAGGCCGGAATCATCCGCCTTGGTCCCGAGTTTCCAGTGGGTCGCCAGCGCGTAGGCATAGCTTTCGGCGGAATAGGTCCCCAGGTAGGCAGCCGGAATCAGGGCTACGGCCATTTGCACGCTGCTGCTGTCGTAATAAGCGATGATGCGCTGCGAAAGGCTGGCCTCTTCTTCCTCGCTCAGCAAATCCGAATAATCGGACACTGCTCGCATAGACAGGGATGCCGGATCGACCTGGGCCTGGAGATGGTGCCCGCTGAATAGCAGGAAAATGAAGACAAAGCGCCCCCAATGGCCCGGGCATGAACCCGAGCACCGCGCCTCCGGAGTTAATTTGCCAGCGATGGATTTCATCTGTCCCTGAGATGAGCCGGTCAAAGGTGAAGAAGGAAAAGACGGGCCAGCGTAGGAATACACCTCCACGCTGGCCCGGTCAACTTACGGCTGCACGACCAGTCGCAGGAAAGCCCGGTGGCGGTCAGCAGAGAGTTCCAGCAGATACACCCCGGCGCTGAGCTGGCTCAGCGGGAGGGTGCTCGTGACCTGTCCCTGGGGCAGGGCCTGCTGCCGCACCAGCCGCCCATCGGCGGCGTAAAGCCGCAGCTTCAGGTCCTCGGGCAGAGCCTCGCTTAGCTGGAGGGTAGTCAGGTTTTGGGCTGGGTTGGGGTGCAGGCTGACCTCAAGACCGGGCCGCAAGGCCTCCAGGCCTACCGCCCAGGTCTCGACGGTATCAATGGCGATACAACTGCCATTGACGGTGAGGGTCACCACATACTGGCCGGAGGTTTGGTACTGGTGCACCGGATTCTGGGTCGTATCGCTGTTGCCATCGCCAAAGTCCCAGAGCCAGCTCGTTGCCCCGGTCGACAGATCCGTGAAGCTCACTTCGGGGGCGTTGGCGGTGCTTTGGGCCAGCTCAAAGCCGGCCTGGGCGACCGCTACCGGGACCTCGACCCGATCAGACTTACAAGAGGGAGGCTGCACCTCCCAGTCATAGAGATAGTAGTAGAAGTCCTGCGGCCCCGTCGTGGCCGAGCTGCTGTTGATGCTCAGCAAGCCTGTAACCACATAAGGATAGTTGGCCCCGCTGCTGTTGCGATACAGGTTGACGTTGGTGCCACCGACGCTGTAGGTGCCGGGGCCGGGAATCTCCAGATCCAGGGTCACGCGTTGCGGGCCGGCGGGGATGTTGAGGGTAATCTGATCAACGATATTTCCGCTCCCATTGATGTTGTCCCATAGGAAAATGGTCCGCGTGCCGGCAGACCCGGCATCCAGCCAGGCTGATTCCAGGGTGAAGGCACCCTGGGCGGTAAAGTTGAGGGTGCCGGTGAAACCAGTGTTATGGTAGCCGCCGGGACCGATGCTGCCATCGACCGGCCCGCCCATCTGGGCGGGGGAGGTCAGGATTTGACCTACCCAGACGCTGGTATCGCCGCTGAGGGGCGGGAACTGAAACACCAGGCCGGTGTCGAGCAGGAAGCCGCCGGCATCAAACCACTCGTAGGTACCCGCCTGGCTGGCACTTAGCAGGACCGAATCCCCCACACAGACCTGCTGGCCCGGAATGCCGCTCGGCGCTGGCGGCAGGGTGACGGTCACCTGCTGCACGGAGGTGTCGCTGCCCAGGGTATTGGTCACGATCAGGGTCACGGTGTAGGTGCCACTGGCGGCAAATTCATGCTCGGTATGCCGGGTGGTATCGCCATTGCCATCGCCAAAATCCCACTGCCACTGCTGAGGGACATCGGTGGACTGATCGGTAAAGGTGAAACGATTGCCGCAGCCACCCGTCGCCTGAAAGGCAAAAGCCGAGCTCGGTGGTGTGACAGGAATCATGCAAATGGCAGGCAGTTCAAAATCCTCAACCTGATCGGTTCGGCTGGCGGTGCTGCCCTGGCTGGCATTGACGCCCAGCCCCCGCCGGGCAAAGACTTCCCAGATCATGCATTCATTGGCACCCCCAAACAGAATCTGGTCGGCGGCGAGGATGGCGTCGCGGCCATCGACAAACCCGGGGCTGCACGGTTGCAGCTTGAGGGCTTCGGTGACCAGGGACATGACCATGTTGTTGCCGCCATTGCCCCCGATCAGAAGGGAATCGTAGCCATAGGTATCCACAAATTCCAGCGACAGATCCCAGAGCATGGTACACCACACAAAGCCAATGCCATGGGGCTGGGAGACGTTCGAGACGTTATTGGTATTGGCGTAGGTGTAGGGGTTGATCACCAGGCTGGGCGAATAGCGGGCATTGCGGATCCCGACGCCGGTGATCGGCTCGTCGATGGCAAAGGTGCCGATCCCCCGGTCCTGCTGGTTGGGGTCAAAGCTCAGCATCAGCCCAAACCAGTCGCTCCAGCCTTCGCCCATCTGCTCGGCATTGTTCAGGCAATTCACATTGCTGCCGCCTCCCGTGAGGCGAATGGAGATGCCGTGGGTGTACTCGTGGGCAATGATGCCATTGTCAAAGCTGCCGTCCCGGTCAAAGTTTTGACTGGCATTTCCCAGGGTGGCATTGACGGTATCGCCCGCCGCGAGGCGGGCTTTGATGGCTTGTCCATCTGCCTGAGAAATCATGATAGAAGGGATCGTGATGGTGCTGGAGAAGCCGCCCATGGTGATGGGGCTACCCGCCACATTGTTGGCGATGATAACGGCCACCGCGCCGGCGTTCTGGGCGGCCTCGACCTTGAAGGTGAAATTGCAGTTGCCCCGGTCGATGAGGGCGATCTTGCCATTGAGAGCGGCGCTGTTGATGAGGGTTTCGCAGCCATCGTTGGGGTTGGGGTTGGTGGCATCATCGACCAGGACCACATCGGCGGTGATGGGGGTACTTACCCCAGGGCCAAAGGTCGCTTCAGTGGCGATATATGACCCGGCGATGCTCGCCGGGCTGCTCACTGTGAGCAGGGAGTCCGGGCCGCTGCCGCTGGCCCAAAGGAACATCTGCATGCGGGGATTACCGCCATCTGGCGGCGTGCCAAAGTTGGCGTTGTTGATGCCGCCGCCGTCCTGAGCGTCGGCGTTTACATAATCACCGCCGACTCCGCCGCGGCCGTAGTTGTTTGCCTGAAAGTTGCCGCTCGCCTCATCAAACCCATAGTGATACCACACATCATGCATGATGTTGTTGAGGTAGAAGAGGTTGGTGATGGAGGCATCCTCGTAGCCGCTGGCCACCTGGTTGAGGTTGAGCGGGTAGTCAAAATTCAGGGTTGGGCCTCCGTCCGGGCTGTAGCCCGGGGTATTATCGGCATTGCGGTCTTCGCTGGCGTAGACATTGTTGCCGCGGGTGATGGTAAACTCCGGGCCGGTCTGGCCATCCGTATCATGCCAGCCGAAGGGCGAGGCCAGAGAATCTTCCGGAGCTACCTGCAGGGTCCGTGGACCGTGATTGGGGCTTTCGATGTCGAAGGCAAAGACATGGTAGGCGCCGCCGCTCTGGATCTGGGCGGGTGCGGCGGGTTGTAGGGGGGCAGGCACAGGGAAAGCATGGGTATGCGGTCCGTGGAAAGCATGCTCTGGAAAGGCGCAGCGCAGGATCCAGTCGGTTTGATCCAGGACTTGCCCGCTCTGTGCATCGAGGCGCAGGCTCCACCAGTGCGAGCCATCGGGTAGCTCCAGGGAGAGATCCCACACGAGGGTGAGCTCACCCTCGGGACCAGGCAGGTACATGAGTTGCACGGGAATATCGGACCGGGACAGATTGCCGCCACTGTAGCGGTAGCTGCCGGGGCCGCCAGCTTCCAGAAAATGCACATCCTGGCCGGGGAGTTCCAGGGCGCGGGCGGCGGCCGCGATGGCTTGCTCGGGTCCCAGGGTGGGCCGGGTGGTGTGGGCGCGGGTGGCGAGATCGGCCTGCAGGCGCAGGCCGGCGTGCACCACCTGGCCGTTTTGGATGGCGAGATTCGCCACGCCGTTATAGACGGGTATGCCCTGGTAGGTCTGCCGCAGGTAGTAGTGGGTGAGGCCGGGGGCCTGGGAAGGAACTTCATCGGTGATTTCCCACTGGGCGATGTCGCCGGGCTGGAGGCCGAGCTCCGGGGCTTGCCGCTGTAGATAGGTGTCGATCAGCGCCCGGGTGCTTTCTGATTGGGCTCGTAGCGGCGCCAGACCAATGATTGATAGAAAAGCCAGCAGGAAGCCAAGCCTGGGCAAAAGCAGGGAAATGCGTAGAGTCATACCTTCAGCGTAAAAAAACAGCGTGTAAAGAGGAGGCAGCAGATCGAATCTAAAATGGCCGCCTGGATGGGATGGAATGAGATCTCAAGATGCGGTTTAATGCGAATTTTTCCTAGTAAATCTGGAAGGGGAGGCTGTCTGAAGGCGGGATTAGGGTGCCGGACCATTTCCTTTTTTAAGGACTTCGACACAGTTTCCCACGCTTTAGCGGGCGGTATTAAATCTGGTGAAAAAGCAGCGTCCTGCTCATGGAGAGGGTTTGCTGCTACAGGTCCCTTCCAGAGTGCCATAGAAAAATGGTCGTCCCTGAACTATAACCGCAGGAAGGCATCAGGGGCCTCTGCCTAATTATGTATTGGTGCCGTGTAGAAAAATCCTTATTTTTGGCAAATCAGGCGATAGGGAATGTGCACGATGTTTGTTTATTCATGTACCCGGGTTTTGATCAACCCGCTTATTCATTCTTCTATGCCCCGATCCATCTCAAAGTACTTCATGTTGGTCTTGCTTTTAGGTCTGGCCTGCCCGCCCGCCATTGGGCAAATCCATATCCTGTCGCTCGGCAATTCCATCACCCAGGGCGAAACCGGCCACATTTCATACCGTGAACCCCTGTGGAACCTGCTACAGGTTGCCGGGTACAATGTGGATTTCGTGGGGAGCATGACCGATCTTTTTCAGTGTGGAACCACCACAGGCTTTGACCCCGACCATGAGGGTCATTGGGGTTGGCGGGTCAATGAAATCCTGGACGGGGATGGCAACCTCAACAACTGCGCCTCCCAGACCGGGGCCAATGTAGGCCTGTCAGATTGGTTGCTGGGCTATACCCCGGACATTGCCCTGATTCACCTGGGGACCAATGATCTGTTGCATGACAATCAGCCTCCGGCCGATCTGATTCTGGAGGTGGAGCAAGTCATCGCGACCCTCCGGGCCGACAACCCTCAGGTCGCCATCTTTGTGGCGACCCTGATCCCCAGCAACAGCGCGACCCTCAATGCGCGCATCGCCAACTACAACCCGCTCCTCCCGGGCATGGTGGCTACCCTGAATACGCCCAATTCGCCGGTGATCCTCGTGGATCAGGCGGCAGGCTACAACCCTGCGGTAGACAACTACGACAGCTACCATCCCGGCCCCACGGGCCGGCAGAAAATGGCCCAGAAATGGTTTGATGCCATTGACAATCACCTTTCTCCCGTCGCCTTTCCCGTGGCGTGGGGAGAAATCGGACTCACGGTAGACCGTGATCGGGTACGGCTGGACTGGCAGACGCTGCGGGAGCGCGCCTCCCGGGGGTTTCGGGTGGAGCACTGGACCACGGAGGCGCCCCAGCCCCGGGCGCTGGGCTTTGTGCCCAGCCAGGGAGACAGCCATACCCTGCAGGAGTACTATTTTTTGGCGGGGCCTTTCCCCGCCGGGAAGCATTTCTTTCGCTTGCGACAACTGGATGTCGATGGCAGCGAAACGGTTTCAGAAGTCCTGACGGCAGACATTCTGACCACCATGCCGACGCTGGCGGCTTATCCACAGCCGGCTGGGGAGGTTCTCGAGCTGGCCTGGTCTGATGCGCGCGCTTCGGGCCGCTGGTTGATTACCGACCTGGCCGGGAGGGCTTTTGCCCAGGGGGAGATCAGCCAAGGGAACCATACCTTGTCGGTGCCCACGGCCCAATGGCCGTCCGGGCTGTATGTGGTTCGCCTGGCCTTTGCCGATGGAAACATCGTCCAAAAAAAGGTGTTGGTGGGGCCGTAAGGCCCCACCGGACGACATTTGCGTTGCGGCTCGGCGATCCCTCTTGGGACGAGGATCTGAGCAAAAAGATGAGCATTTCCAAAATATCCCAAGGGGAGGAAGTGCTGGTATCTAGACCTGCTGTCCCAGCATCTCGCGCTCGCAACCTATCCAATCTCTTCTCAAAACAGCATCCGATATTGTATCACGGGGAATATCCCCAGTTGATAGCTGATCTCTATCGCTCCGGTCCCCCGGTTGAAGGTCTCCACAAACGGATTTTGGTGGTTGGTGATATTTTGCATATCCAGGGAAAACTCCTGGGCGAAGCCTTTGAGATTCAGACGAAAGGTAGCTTTGATGTCTGCCCGGAAGTAGGGCTTGAACTGCTCCGAGTAAGGGTTGGTCACATCATAGATGGCGATCCCCGCCAGGCGCGAAGCTTCCACGTCGATCGGCGTGAAACGACGGCCTCCCGCTACGGTTACTTTGGCGTCAAGAGAAAGGCTATGCTGTCCAAGCGGAAATTCCTTGCCTACCAGGGTGTTGAGGATGTAGTTGCCATTGAAGGCCGTGCCCCGCTCGATGCCATCGCTTCCGGTATACAGCGATTCGAAGAGTGATCCTGTTACCAGGAAGTAATAGTTCTGGCTGAAGAACTTCTCCACGGTGAGCTCTACGCCGTAGTTCCGACCGGTCCCTTCGTTGACAAGGCTGTCAACAGAGGGGGGCGCAAATTCTGCCCCTACATTGAGCAGGGAAAATGCGGTTTCCCGGGTTTCAACCGGTACCTGCCACAGGTGTTGGTAATAGGCTTCTGCCTTGAGGCGGAGCGAGGACGCAATGGACCAGTCATACCCCACCACGGCCTGATAGCTGCGCGTAAAGCCCAGATCGCGGTTGGTCCTTTCGATCTTTGTGGGATCTCCACGTTGAGGGGTTTCCATGAAGTACACCTGCAGGGGCTGCAATTGGCTATGTACGCCGGCTCCCAGGCTCAGGCGATGCTGCGGGGCGAGTGCCACCTTCAGCCCCAGCCGTGGCTCCAAGGCCCAGCTCCCGTTGAGGAGGAAATACTGGCTGTGAAGGCCACCGTTGAAGGTAATCTGCTTTGAAACCCGATGTTTCCACTGGGCATATGCCTGTACCAGACTGCTTTGACCCGTGAAATCACGCAGCCTCTGGTAGAGCCCTCCTGCACGTGCCACGCTGTCAATCAGCGAGATATCATAGAGGTCGTATAGCGCGCCTACCCGCAGATGATGGCGGGCACTAAACTTTTTGTTGAGTTGGTAATGGGCGGTGTAGCGAATCTGACGGCTCTGGTCCGCGTACCAGCGAACGGCCTCCCCCGTGCCGGGGGTAAGGGTGTCCAGTTCAACGGCGGATTGGGTGAGACTGGTTCCTATGGAGAGCTTGCCATAGGTGGTTTCATTGAAGAGGTAGGTGTGCGAAAGCCCAACGACACCGGAAGCGGTCCGGTTGTAGAGGTTCTGCTCAGAGCCGCTGAAAAGATTCGTTCCTCCTTCTTCGGCGTCTTCACCTTCAAAACGGATTTCGCTGTTCCCTCCTACGCCAAACAGCACCAGACGACCCGCAGATTTAGTGGGAATATTTACCTTGAAGGTCAGGTCCTGGTAAACGGGTACCGCTGATCCTACTCCGGCATGGGTGTTTTGCCCCAATCGCCCAAACAGGGCCGGTAGCGAGTAGCGGTAATTGGCAAGGTAGGAAGCGCGGCTGTTTTGGGAAAAAGGCCCCTCGGCACCCAATTCGACCCCATTGAAGCCGATTTGGCCCATGAATTCATGCTTTTGGTTATTGCCATTGCGCAGGCCCAGGTCAAAGACACCTGCAAGGGCATTGCCATACTCGGCCGGGAAGGCCGAGGTCATGAAGTCCGCATCGCTCAGGTTGTTGTTGTTCAGCATGGAAACGGGGCCTCCGGTGGTGCCCAGAGCGCCAAAGTGGTTGGGGTTGGGAATATCGATTCCCTCCATTCGCCACAGGACGCCGGTGGGGGAGTTTCCCCGAATGATGAGATCGTTTCGTTGGTCATTCACCCCGCTCACTCCGGCAAAGTTTTGGGCCATGCGTGCCGGATCATTACGGCTACCGGCATAGCGCTGCGCTTCTTCCACAGAAAAGGTGCGCGCGCTGATGCTGGTCAGCTCGTTTTGCACCCCTTCTTTGTTGGGGGTGGCCACAATTTCTACTTCGTCCGTGTGGAAGATTTTTTCCTCCATCCCGATGGACAGCACCAGTTCCTGAGCGGAATTCACAATCAGATTGGTAGCGAGAGCCGTTTCATAGCCATAATAGGTGATCTGGAGGTGCTGCCGGCCCAGGGGTACATCGGGGATGCGAAATGCTCCCTGCTCATCGGTCACCGCTCCCGTAGGAGGATCGCTATTGAGCAACACTACGCGTGCACCTACCAGCGGCACAAAGGTTTGCTGATCTATGACGGTTCCCCGAACCGTCTGCTGCGCCCGAAGCAGGGAAGGCACACACATCATAAGAACCAGGGAGAAAAGGATTGAAAATTTCATACTTGAGTGGGTTAGCTGATTTGCTATCGGCGGCAAGGTGCCTATCGTCCGGACCTTCCGGTACCCAAACCCGACGAAGGGGACTGAGATAGGGATGGGCTGGTGGCTAGGCCGGATGGCCGGAACGTCTCCTTCGCTTCTGTTGCCCCATTCCAGCATTTCCCTGCCTGCCAATCCGCATCCCCAAGGTGATGCGAAGGTGTATGGGTACCATTTTTCCGGGCTGGAGGCTATCTTTCCAAAAATTGACCAGCCCCATGCGTCCCTTTGCCCTCCTGATCTGCCTGATTGCTCTGCTGATTTTCGCCTGCCAGCCGGTCGTCGACGACGGCGAGGATACCGACGACCGCCCCAACGTCGTCCTCATCCTCGTGGATGACCTCGGTTTCTCCGACATCGCTGCCTACGGCAGCGAAGTGGCCACCCCCAACCTCGACCGTCTGGCCGAGCGGGGGATGACCTTCACCCAGTTTCACAACACCTCCAAATGCTTCCCCACCCGGGCGAGCCTGCTCACGGGTCTCTACGCCCATCAATCAGGCAATGGCCGGACCTACGGGGCGTTGCAGGGAGCTATGACCCTGGGCGAACTTCTCCAGCAAGGGGGCTACTACACCCTGGCCTCCGGCAAGCATCACGGCACGGAAAACCTTTTTTTCCGCGGCTTTGACCACTACTACGGGCTGCGCGAAGGCGCCGCCAACCACTTCAACCCCGGCGAGCCTCGGGAAGGCGAGCCGGTACCGGCCCAGAAACAACGGGGCGAGTTTCGCCCCTTCTGTCTGGACAGTCTCACCCTGCAGCCCTACAATCCGCCCGCGGATTTCTACACGACAGACTACTTCACCCGCTACGCGCTGGATTTTCTGCGCCAGGCACCGGACCCCGACCAGCCTTTTTTCCTCTATCTCGCCTACACGGCCCCGCACGATCCGCTGATGGCCTGGCCCGAAGACATCGCCAGGTACGAAGGCCGCTACGATGAGGGCTATGAAGCGATCCGTCAGGCGCGCTACGCGCGCCAGCTTGCCTCCGGCCTGTTGGATTCGGCCCTGTATCCCCTCTCCGAAGCCACCTTTACCCCCTGGGAAACGCTGTCGCCAGAGGAGCAAGCCGAAGAGGCCCAAAAGATGGCCGTCTACGCGGCCATGATCGACCGGCTGGACCAAAACATCGGGCAGTTGCTGGCTTATCTCGACAGCAGCGGACAGGCCGGCAATACCCTCATTTTCTTTGTGTCGGACAATGGCGCCTCAGCCGAAATGGTGGGCGCCCGGGGCCTCAATCCAGAGGCGACCACGGGCGAAATCGGCTCCGTCGGCCGCTGGAGCAGCCTGGGACCCGACTGGGCCAATGTCTGCAATGTGCCCTTCCGCTACTACAAGAACTTCAGCTACGAAGGGGGGACCTGCACGCCCATGATCGCCTATTGGCCGGGCAAGATCCAGCCCGGCAGCCGCACCTCCTTTATGGGGCATGTGATCGACTTTGCACCGACCCTGGCCGAGCTGGCGGGTGTGACCTATCCGGATAGTTTTCGAAATGAGGCCCTGCCACCTCTCCCGGGTGTCAGCTTGTTGCCGGTACTCCAGGGAGATACCAGCAGTCGACAGGAGCCGCTTTTCTACGAATGGCAACATGGGCGCGCAGTCTGGGAAGATGGCTGGAAAGCCATTGAGCAGGGAGACAGCGGTTGGGAGCTCTACCGGCTCGCCACCGATCGCACCGAGCAGCAAAACCTTGCGGAGCAGCATCCGGAGCGTTTGCGCCGGATGCGGTCCCGATGGGAAATGTGGCGCAAGGCCGTCGGAGACTGAGCCGGGATATGGGGGGAATCTGAAAAAAGGGATTGGGGAAATGCCGGGAGATAGATGGGAGTTGTCTAAAGTTTCTTAACCGTTTTCCGACACTCAATTGGGGCAAAATCTCAGATTTTATGATAGATTCACTCAGGACGCTCATCGTTTGGGAGGTTTAGTTAGGTCTGGTAGCCCACTAAGTAACGCTCACCTTGCCCGCATACGGCGTCAGCAAAAGCCTCACTTGGCCCGCCAAGCTCGGTTTTTCTTCCTTGTCTGCGCACAAGGTCTCGGCGCAAAATCGGGAAGTTATTTTTCTCGCGTTACTAAATTACTCATTCTGAGCGTCCTTTTATGTTAGACAACTCCCAAGGCTAGGGCGGCTAGTAGCTCGGTTGAACGTCGTCTTGGCTTGTTTTTCTCTGGCTAGCCCAAAGGACCGCCGCCCCGAACCCCAGCGGGGTTCAACCTTTGTAGGACGACAAGAGAAAACCGACGCCGTAGGTGTCGGACCTCATCCTTTTCCTCCCAAACCCGCGATCCCTTCCCCCTACGAAAACACCTGATAGGTCACGAAGGCCCCCAGCCAGGCGAGGCCGGTCATATAGCCGAGCATCACCCAGGTCCACTTCCAGCCGGCTTCCTTGCGGGTCACGGCCAGGGTGCTCATGCACTGCATGGCAAAAGCGTAGAAGATGATGAGCGACAAGACCGTGGCCATGGTGTAGACCGGCAGGCCGGTACGGGGATCCCGCTCGGCCTGTAGGCGCTCGATGAGCGCCAGCCGACCCGCCTGCTGTTCGGATTCTTCCTCAAAGCCGTCGGGGTCCTCCTGTTGGTAGATGATGCTCATAGTCCCCACGAAGACCTCGCGGGCGGCGAAGGAGGTGATCAGGCTGATGCCAATCTTCCAGTCATAGCCCAGGGGGCGGATCGCCGGCTCGATGCCGTGGCCCAGCCAGGCGGCGTAAGAGGCCTCCAGCTTCTCACTGTCGCGCTGACGCGCGAGTTCGGCGGCCTCAGCCGGGGCCGCGGCCTCGATGAGCGGTTCGTAGCGGGCCTCGACCTGCGCCATCTCGTCGCCGGGGCCGTAGGCCACCAGAAACCAGAGGATGATGCTGATCACCAGGATGATCTTACCTGCCTCGGTGACAAAGGCCAGGGCCTTTTGCCAGACGGTCAGGCCGATGTTGCCCCAGCGGGGCATGCGGTAGGCCGGCATCTCCATCATGAAGACGCCCCGGGATTCGTAGCGGAAGATTTTCTTGAAGACAAAGGCAAAAGCCAGGGCGGCCACAAAGCCCAGCAGGTAGAGGCCGGTCATCAACAAGCCCCGCTGGTCCACGCCCATCCATTTGCCCGCCGGGACAAACATGGCGATGAGCAGGGTATAGACCGGAATCCGGGCCGAACAGCTCATCAGCGGCGTCACCAGGATGGTGATGAGGCGCTCCCGCCGGTCGGCGATGCTGCGGCTCATCATGATGGAAGGGATGGCACAGGCCATACCGCCCATGAGGGGGATGATAGACTTGCCGCTGAAACCGAAGGGCCGCATGATGCGGTCCATCAGGAAGACGACGCGCGACATATAGCCGGTTTCTTCCATGAGGGCAATGAAGAAAAAGAGCAGCGCGATCTGTGGCACAAAGACGACGATGCCGCCCAGGCCGGCAATGATGCCGTCGGTGATCAGGTCGGTCACCCAGTGGGCAGGCATGAGGTCGCGCACGAGGTCGGAGAGGGCGCTGGCCCCGGCCTCTATCCAGTCCATGGGGTAGGTGGCCCAGGCGAAGATGGCCTGAAAGATCAGGAACATGATGCCCAGAAAGAGAATGTAGCCGAATACCCGGTGGGTCAGGATGCGGTCCAGCTTTTCGGTGAAGCGCTCGCGCAGGCTGGGCGGTTCTTGCAAGACCTCGTCCAGGTAGGTGCTGACCCGGTCGCGCCGCACCAGGAGTTCGTTGGAGATGAGTTGCTGTCGTTCCTCGTCGGAGAGCTGTACCTGATCCTGGGCCTCTGCCGCGAGGCCGGCCGGAAGGGCCGGGAAGAGGTCGGGCCGCACCAGTGCCTGAAAGGCGAGGTAGTCATTGTCGCTGGCCAGGGCCGCCTTGAGGCGGTCCAGCACGGGCTGGAAGCCCGCCGGAATTTGCAGCACCGGCTCGGCCGCCGGCGCGATGGGGGCTTGCAGGGCCTGACGCAGCTGGTCCACGCCGGCCCCCTTGCGGGCCGAAACGGCGATAACCGGGATGCCCAGCAGGCCGGAGAGCTCTTCCACATTGAGCCGGATGTCTTCCCGGTCCAGCAGATCGATCATGTTGACCACGAGGATCACGGGCAGGCCCAGGTCCATGACCTGGGTGCAGAGCATGAGGCCGCGCCGCAGTTGGGTGGCGTCGGCGACGAGCAGCACGAAGTCTGGATGATCAGGATGGGAACGGTCCTGCAGGACCTGGCAGGAGATGGCTTCGTCTTCGGAGCCGGGATAGAGGCTCAGGGTCCCGGGTAGATCGACCAGCTCCAGAGGGCCGGCCCCGGGCAGGCGTACCTGTGCGCTGATGCGCTCCACGGTTACGCCCGGGAAGTTGCCCACCCGCTGGTTGAGCCCACTAAGCACATTGAACAGCGACGTTTTACCGCTGTTCGGATTTCCCACCAATACGACTTTCTTCATCTTCGGCTGGGCCGCTACTGAAGGCTGATCCATATGTGGGCCGCGTTTCTTTTGCGCAAAAAGAGCTTGGTGTGTTGCAGCGCAATCGCCATGGGATCGCCCAGAGGGGCGATGTCGGTGACCCGGAAAACGTCTCCTTCGGAGACACCCATTCGAAGCAAGGCGATGCGGACCTCGGGATCATCGATGTGTACGATGCGGCCGGCGGCGCCTTTGGTCACCCTGGACAAACGAATACCAGCCTCAGGCTGCGAAGCCGCCGGCTCAAGCTGATTATGCTGAAGCATCATTTGCGCGTACACCATCAGGTCCAGAGCTATTTAGAATTAATCTAATTATTAACACACAAAATTACGGCTTCTCCCGCGGGGGTACAATACCTAAAGTTAGGTAGATGGGATGAGAAAAGTCTTTGCAGGGTGACTGGCGTCCCGCTTTGAGGTTGGGGCCCCGCAGTCCATATCAGCTTACCTCACCCAAAGGGTGTCACGCCGAACGGAGGGCACCGGCGTGAAGCATCTCCACAACGGCTTAGCTCGCATGGGCCGGCGTCCCGCGCCGGCTTTGTAGGGTGACGGGCATCCCGCTTACTGGGCGCGGGCGTGCACCAGCTCTTGCAGCAGGTCATAGTACCGGACCTCCTCGTCCAGCTTGGCTTGCAGATAGACCTCGTACATGATGATCTGGTTGTCGCCGATTTCTGAGGGGGGAAAGTCCCGGACAAAGTTGCGGTGGGCCGACTTGAGGAAGACCTTTCGGCCCTCGCGGGCGGCTTTGTTGAGCCGCATGAGGATATCGAGAAAGCGCCGGGCCTTGGCGTAAAACTCATCCTTCAGCAGGGCCCGGTACTTGCGGCGCAGGGTTTTGAAGGCCGTCTCGGCCTGGGCATAGGCCCCGGCCTCATGCAGGTTCACGGCCTCAAAAATGTGCGCGTAGAAGCGCAGCTCTTCGTCCAGCACCTCAAAGCCGTGCTGGTTGCGGATCTGTCGCAGGGTGGCGGCGGCTTCGCTGTACTGTTCCTGGCTGAAGTACTGATCGGCCAGCGAGATGCGCAGGTACAGCTCCTGCACCTCATGGCGCAGGATGTCCTTGCAGGCGAGGGCCTCTTCGAGCGCCTTACCGGCCCCGGACAGGTCGCCCAGCAGCTTGAGGTTGTAGGTGCGGGCGGCGTAGTAGTTGAAGGCAAATTCACCGAAATACTGCCGCCGGTATTTTTGGAGGTCGGCGTAGAGGGCTTCAATTTCTTCCTGCGCCTGCTCGGGGCGCAGGAGCTTCTGCAACGAGTTGATGCGCCAGATGCGCAGCTTGAGGCGGGTGGGGTGGTTGTCCCGGTGGAAGCGCTGCTGCGCTTCCATGTCGGCGAGGGTCTCCCGCGCAAAGGCCTCCAACTCGCGGTAGGCGGCCTTCTGAATCAGGATCGAGGCCACCGTCTGGATGATCATGATCTGACCCGAGGTGGAGCGGAAAATGTCGCGATGCTCTTCCAGCCCTTCGCGGATTTGCTCCAGGGTATCGATCACCGACTCGCTGCGCTTGCTGCGGGCAAAGTTGCGCTTGGACAATTGCTGGGTCACCAGCCCCAGCACCTCGCGGGTGGCCCGCAGGATCTCGATCTTCTTGAGGTTTTCGCGCCGTCGCGCGATGACCTCCTCGATGTCCACCTCGTGGTGGGTGGCGAGGGTCACCATTTCGTCGTAGATCACCTCCAGCAGGCTAAACTGGTCGTACTCGATGGCCATCTTCTCGGCCTTACGCAGGTTGTAGTAGGCCTCCCGATGCAAGCCCCGCTCCCGGTAGAGGATCGAGAGCTGTATGTTGGCGTAGGACTCAATCGAGTTTTTGTAGTTGAAGTGGTAGAACAGCAGGCTCTTTTCCAGGTTGGAGAGGAGCTTGTTGCGCAGGCGGTAATAGCTGTTCTTGGCTTTGGGACCGGTGTGGTCGTAGAACTGCCGGATGACCTCATCTTCCTTTTCCTTGAAGTCCCCGGCGCGGATGGCATCAAAGAGCAGCAGCAGCTTTTTCTCCTCGTCCGCCTTGAAGCGATTGGACAGGATTTTGAAGCGACGAACTTCGTCGCTGGTAAGGTGCTCGATGATGAAGATATCGAAACGTTAAAGAAATTTGATGCCATCCTGCTCGGCGCCATCGGGCATCCAGAAGTAAAACCTGGTGTTTTAGAGAAGGGAATTTTGCTTAAGATCCGGTTTGCCTGTGATCAATATATCAATCTTCGTCCGGTAAAATTGTACAATGAGCGTTATTGCCCGCTTAAAGGCAAAGGGCCGGATGATATTGATTTTGTTGTTGTTCGAGAGAATTCTGAAGGTCTTTATAAGGGAATGGGCGAGTTTCGCGATAAGAA
>RFHL01000114.1 GCA_003696875.1 Bacteroidota bacterium
ACTTAAAGACCGACAGGCTCCCCAGATTCCCGATCAGGGAAAGCGCCAGCCATCCCCGCCGCCCCGCCGGGCGGCGGGCCATCATCCGGGCGGCCCAGAAGTCCAGCAGCCCGCTGAAAATGATCAGAAACACAAAGCGCCAGTCCCACCAGCCATAGAAAAACAGCGAAGCCCCCGTCAGAAAGGCCCAGCGCCGCCGATCCGCCTGCCGCGCCCAGGGCCACAGCAGGAAAAATACCGCCGCAAAAACCAGAAACGCCAGGGAGGGGAAGAGCATGGGGAGAGGTCAGATAGGAGATCGCAGGGCTGTCAGATGTCAGATAGGAAAATCACAGATGCCGATTGCGTGTTGTTTCCCATATTAGAGAAAAGGGGCCGTGCGGAAGGGGTATTGGGCCGTGATCAAAGATGCATCCTTGATGAGGGTCGAGCTCGTCTGACTGCTCCCTTCTGGCACCTGACTTCTCCCTCCTCAATAAATCAACAGCACAAAGGCAATCAGCCAGCCCGCAATCGTCAGCTGCAAAAAGCGGTCCTGCACCAGAATCCGGCTCGGACTCCCCGAGCGCTCCTCCACAAAGGTGATCTGCATATAGCGCAGTACCCCGATCAGCACAAAAAAGACCGTCACATACAGGTATTCCGTCGCATACTTCGCCCGCACCTCCGCCGAGATGGTGTAGGAGATGTAGGCCACGATCATCACCGAGGCCATAATCATCATGGCCCCGTTGATAAACTCCAGATTATAGCCATGGATCGCCTTGCGCACCTCGCGCCCTCCCGCCGCCAGCAGCACATCATCCCGCCGCTTGGCCAGCCCCAGAAAGAGCGCCCCCAGAAAGATCATCAGCTCAATCCACATCGAGAGCGGAATATTCGGGCTCACCGCCACCGCCCCGATCGCGATCCGCAGCAGGAAGCCCAGCGCGATGATCGTGATATCCAGGATCGGCACATGCTTCAGCCAAAAGGTGTACAGGATATTCATGAACACATAGCCCGACGCCAGCCCAAAGGCCACCGGATCCAGAAAGTAAAAGATCGGCACCCCGATCACCACCAGCGTCATCATCAGCAGCAGGGCCCGCATCGCCGGGATGCGCCCCGCCGCCAGGGGGCGGTCTTTTTTCTCCGGATGCTGCCGGTCCTCCTCCCGGTCCAGATAGTCATTGAGGATATAGACTGCGCTCGCCAGCAGCGAAAAGGCCCCGAACGCGATCGCCAGATCGCGCAGCACCGCCCCCTCGGTGATCCGCAAGGCAAAAAATGCCGGCAGAAACACCACCAGGTTCTTCACATACTGAT
>RFHL01001259.1 GCA_003696875.1 Bacteroidota bacterium
ACTATCAGAACCTGGCTCAGTATACCGAAAGCGCCGCCCTGCGGCGCAATCGCATCGAGCGGTACAACGCCCGCATCGGTGAAGGCGGGCTGAACCAGCTCATCGCCGAGGGCTTTGTGCTCTCCAACTCGGCCGAGGCCGTGACGGGGCCCTACATCAGCCCGCCGAGCGTGCCGGACATGGCCCCGGGTGGCGAGGCGGCCCTGCGCAGCCCCGGCGCGAATGCGGCAGCGGGCACCGGCTACGACGCCATCAACATCGGCACCGCCTATGGCGTGGCGGTAGCCGGCCTCAATTTTGGCCAGCCTCCGGCGGGGCAGACGGGCTTTACCCTGGCCAATACCGAGCCCGATATGATGACCTACATCGGCATCAAGATCTATTTTTCCAAAATCGACAAGGCCCTGAAGGTGGCCAATCCCTATCCCCTCTTTCGGGACCGCTTCTCGCTGCTCGCCGGCGTCAAGGTAACCGGCAGCCTGAACTACAAGGGGCGGGATCTGGGCAATGTGATCGGGGTGCAGCCCGTCGCCGGGCTGAGTTTTGACCTCAACCGGGCCGTGAGTCTGGATGGAGGCTTTGTATTCTTTGATGAGACGGCCCTGAGCCCGCTGCGGCCGGTGAGCCGGCTGCGCACCGCGCCGTTTATCGGCCTGAGCGTCGATGCCAATGCTTTTAATGCATTTCGTAATCTGATCAATGGACTGAAGTAGAAGCGAGCAGTCAGAAGCGAGAAGCCAGACTTTACGCTTTGATGTACTACTTGCCTGTCCCCGTTTCCCCTTGCCAAGGGAAACAACCTGCCAAGACCGATCTACCGTTTTTTCTATCTGGAATCTGATCTCCCCACCCCATGCCTGACCCTATAAAACCTTTTATCCAGATCACCGAGCCCGAGCCGCTGGTGATTTTTGACCAGCACCCGGATGACATCGAGGTCATGGTGCAGGCCAAGGCCCTGGGCACCTGCACGGTGCGGCTGCACATCCACGCCGACGAATGCGCCTTCCGGGTGGAAGACGAATTGGCGCCGGTGGTGGAGCATCAGTTTGAGTGCCAGAACATTTTTCAATCGACGGTGCTGAAGGTCCCCTTTACGGTCGTCTGCACCAATCCCAGCGATGAGGACATCCTGATCCGCTTCACCGCCGAGGCGGTCAACAGTGCCGAAGGGCAGTCGATGCCCACGCCGGCATTCAATGTCGACCTGAAGCCCGGCAGCCCGGCCGAGGAAAACCTGCCCTCCGAAGAAATCATCACCTGATGCCCCGATCCAACCGACCTCTTGCCATGCGCCCCCTGTACCTGCTGGCCCTCGGTAGCCTGCTTGCTCTGGGCGCCTGCCGCCTGTATGACCCGCAGGAGGGCATTGTCACCGCCGACATCCTGAGTCTGACGCTGGAGCATGAGGCGATCCTGGCCGATGGTCGGGATGCGATGCTCCTGACCGTAAGCCTGGGCCCCGAGGCCCAGGCCAATCAACTGGTGACCTTCCAGACGAGCCAGGGCCGCTTTGCGGCGGCGGCGGGCCTGGGCGGGGGCAGCGAAGCCCAAAGCATCAGCCTGATGAGTTCGGGCCGCATGGCGAGCGCCTACCTGATCGCCGATCAGGTGGTCAATGACCGGGTGACGGTCAGCGCCCAGGTGGGCGACTTTGTGGTGGTGGAAGCGGCCCGCTTTGAGCGGGCCTATCCCGAGCAGATCCTGGCCACGCTCTCAGAGCCCATCCTGCCCGCCACGCCGGGGGCCGAGACGACGCTGAGCCTGCAACTGCTACGCAGCCTGGGGCAGGTATCGGACGGTACGCAGGTAGACTTTGCCTACACCGACCTGAGCGATACCACCGAGCTGCGGCTCTCGCTGCCGGAGACGGCCTTCTCAGAGGGGAACAGCCTGGAGGTACCGGTTACGGTACGCTCGGGTAGTGGGGTGGCCGAGGTCGTAGCCGAGGTGCGCGACGAGAGCGGCAACCTGGTGGTGAGCAAAAGCGTTGTGGTCGAGGTGGTGGAATAATGGCAACCCCTCCTGTTCTGAACCAATCAGTCAAAAACATATGCGCACTTTTTCTGAAGCGGAGGTACAAGCCGTGGTGGATCGCCTGGAGGCTCTACCCGACGACGAGTCCCTGGAGCTCCTGATCGACACCTTTGCCGAGGAGCAGCCTTACGCCTTTGCCTATCTGATGACGATGGGCGAAGATGACTTTAATGAAGAAGAAGCGGAGTTTTTCCTCTTCACGGGTCTCATCCTTTGGCAGATGGTCAAGCAGGAAGTGGCCGGGCTGTCGCCGGTCTCGGAGGACATGCTCGACGCCTCGGCCGAGGCCAACCGGCCGTTGCTGGAGGCGCTGGGCAGCGAGTCGGACACGGAGTTCTGGGCGCTGGTGGAGCGCAGTCAGGTGGAGAGCGGGCAGCCGGCCATCCTGGCCTACCTGGGGCAGGCGGTGATGGATGAGGCCTACTTTGTGCGGCCGCGGCATCGGGCGAGCCTCTTCTTTTTCCTGAAGGTGCTGCTCGACAGCCTGGAGG
>RFHL01001260.1 GCA_003696875.1 Bacteroidota bacterium
GGGGCTCCAGGACCTGCTTCCTGGCATTGAGCAAGACAAAGTCGCAATAGCCTTTGCTTACGTCAGCCCCTAAAATCAAAATGGATGGCATGGGTTTGGTTTTGTGTGAAATACCATTCATGCCGGCTAGACATACTCAACCTTGTGAATGCGACCTCGAAGGTCAAGGATCTCATGTGTCCAAATAGATCCTTCGCTGGCGCCCTTTGGGCTGGCTCAGGATGAAATCCAATCATTTGATAAACAGTCAATTACATGGGAAAATTCCTCCACTTATCCAAAACTCACGTTCACTTACCCTCTTTTTCCGATGCCCGGGCATTCCCTCTCCTTCTTTCTCCAGTTTTCCAGCTGGGAAGTCCGCCTTTGGCTGGCTATATTTGTTGAGTGCGTTGGCCTGTTTCAAAGCCCTTTCCTATGGTTTTTTCCGCTTCCCTTTCCACGCTGATCCGATGCTGGAGCGCCTGTCTACTCCTGACCCTGTGGGCGTGCAAGCCTGCTCCCTCTCAGGAAGAGGGCAACGAGGCTCAAGATCCGCCTCCTTCTGTGCAAACAGACCCGGCCAATCCCGACAGCAGCATGCGTAGCCGGGGGCTGGGCATGGCCGATGCGCGCCTAACCAACTTTGTCCTGGCCGACTCCTTTCCTCAGCTGGCCCGGATGGTGGCCGGTCAGACCGAGCTCGCTGGCGAGCTTACAACCTATGCCCGGCAAGTGGTCGATCCTGGTAGCCTACAGAGCGAAGAAGATCTGCTGGCGCTGCTCACGCAGCGCGATGAAGTCCTCATCCCCCAACTGGTGACGGTGCTGGAAAACGATGCAGAATGGCTCATGCGCGATGAGGCCGAGGCCCTCATCTACGAACTGGACCGGCTGGGGATGTTTGTCCAAACGGCCGAGGGGATGTTTGTGGGGCTGGGCCCGGCACCCTTTCTGGAGGGAGCCATCGCCCGGCTGGGCGATGACGGGCTGCAATGGTACCTCCGCTTTCGCAATGCGGAGGCCGAAGCCGGAGCGGGAGAGTACCCTTTTCTCGACATGGCCCCCTACCGAGACATGATCATCGCCGGCGAGAAATTGCAGGAAATCTCCCCCAACACCTACTTCCCCCGGGTGGCAGAACGCTTTCATACCGCCCTGGAGGTATTTACCGACCTGCATCTCGTCAGTACGCCTACCGGGCGGCAGGAGCAGGAAGCTATGCCAATGACCGGCGGAGTCTCCACCGACTTTTACCCCTTTGCCGCCGAGATCAATACCCATCGCGCCTTCGTCGAGGGGAGCACAAAGTCCCGCTACCAGGCCGCAGTAGAAAAAATCCTCGCCAACCCCTCCCGTATCAGCGAGCGGCCCGAAGACATCTATGTGATTGTCCTGGACTGGGTGGATCAGAAAGAAGCGGCCCAGCAGCGGATTCGGACCTACCTGGCAGAAGGAGAGGACATTCCCCATCATCTGGAGGTGCGCCAGGGAGACGGGAAAGATCGCTATTGCATCGCGTATCGTTTCTTCGAGGATGCCGACCAGGCCCAAGCAGCTCTGGACCAGATTCGCCCCACAAATCCCGAAGCCGAGATGATTATGGTCAGCGTCAAAGGCGACAAACTTTATCAACTGGGGCCAGGCTAGTCCCCTTCTGTACGGAATCTATGGAACACCGCATTCTGCTTACGGGCAGCAACGGCCTCCTGGGCCAGAAGATCGTAAATCTCCTGCGCGACCGGCAGCACACCCAGTTGTGGGCCAGTGCCCGGGGCACCAATCGCCACCCCATCCGCGGGGGTTATACCTATGTCGAGGCCGACCTGACCGATTATAGCCGCTGGAAGGACATTTTTGCCGACTTCAAGCCTACCACCCTCATCCACACGGCTGCGATGACCCAGGTGGATCAGTGTGAGACGGACCACAGCCTCTGCGATGCCATCAATGTCACAGCCGTCGAGCAGCTGACGTCGCTTTGCGCCCGCTATGGCACGCACATGGTCCACATCTCCACCGACTTTGTCTTTGACGGCAGTGCTGGTCCCTATCGGGAAACCGATGCGCCCGCCCCGGTCAACTACTACGGGGGGGCCAAACTCAAAGCCGAGCAGATCATTCAGGCGAGCAATCCCGACCACGCCATCCTGCGGACCATGCTGCTGTATGGCGTAACGCCAGCCATGTCACGCAGCAACATCGTGCTGTGGGCGCGAGACTCCCTGATGAAGGGCAAGGAAATCCGGGTTGTCACCGATCAGGTGCGCTGCCCCACCCTGGCCGAGGACCTCGCCCAGGCGACGGTCACCGCCGCCATGCGAGAAGCCCGGGGCTTATACCATATCTCCGGTTCGGAGATGATGCCCATTATTGACCTGGCCCGCAAGGTGGCCGACTTCTGGGACCTGGATGCCAGCCTGATCCACGAGGTCGATAGCCCCTCGCTCAACCAGCCGGCCCGGCGGCCGCCGGTCACGGGCTTTATCCTGCTTAAGGCTCAGACGGAGCTCGGATACCAGCCCCATACCCTCGACCAGGGCCTGGCGCTGGTCGACCGGCAACTGCAGGCACTCGAAGCCTGAGCTCAACCTGCGGCCTGCGCCTCCCGGCGCATTCGGGCCAGGAAATCGGGGGGAATACCTGGGACCAAACGCAAGGGGATCACCTCGGCCAGGGTTCGCCACCAAGAGAGTACGTCCTCCGTTTCTCCTTGCAAGCTGGCGGGTAAATACCCCTGCCGCTTCACCGTTTCTACCCAAAAGAAGGGCAGCTGGGTATACAGCTCACCCGGCCGAAAACGGCGTCGCCCCAGAACCGTAGCACTCTCAATGTCAGAGA
>RFHL01001261.1 GCA_003696875.1 Bacteroidota bacterium
CTCCCAGGACTGGCCTCAAGCCCGGATCGCACGCTGTGGGAGCGGCCTCTCTATTGGCATTATCCGCACTACCATCCTGGTGGCGCCACGCCCTATAGCGCCATCCGGCTGGGGCGCTGGAAGCTGTACGAGTTTTTTGAGGATGGGCACCTGGAGCTCTACGACCTGGAAGCTGACCTCTCGGAGACCGAGAACCTGGCCGGGACGGAATCCGAGCAGGCCGCGGCTTTGCATGCCGAGCTCAAGGCCTGGCGCGCCCGGGTGGGCGCGCAGTTGCCGGTGGGGAATCCCAGACTGGAGGCAGACTGATTACTCCACCACCGCCTCTATCTGAGTGGTACTCATCGCCGCAAAGTAGCCCAACACGCCCCCACTGAGGGGGCTCTCCGGGTTGGTGGGGGCAGCCGAGAAGGAAGCCTTGTCTTCCGAGATCGGCCCTTCCACCGTAAGGCGGGAGGAGATTAGCCCCAGACCGCCGGAGACCTGAAAATCCTTGGCATTACCGTCCTTCATGCGGATGTCCATGGTCGAGGAGAGTCGCCCGCCGTACTGCGCCGGCTGGTTGCCCTTGTAGAGTTGGGTGCTGTTGATGGCATCGCCATTGAAGACCGAGAAAAAGCCCAGGAGGTGGGAGGCGTTGTAGACCGGGGCCTCATCCAGCAGGATGAGGTTCTGGTCAGCCCCACCACCGCGGACATAGAAGCCGCTATTGCCATCACCGGCGGCCTTGACGCCGGGGAGGAGCTGCATGGTCTTGAGCACATCGGTTTCGCCAAAAAGCACCGGCAGCTTTTTCACCTCCTGGATTGAGAGCCGGGTAACCCCCATTTCCGGGGCCAGAATGTTGTCACTGGCCCCCCGGCTACTGATGACGACTTCCTCCACAGTGGTTTCCACCGGAAAGAGCTCGGCTTCAAAGCGCCGGTTTTCCTGCAAATCGAGACGGAGGGTATCAGGCCGGTAGCCCGCATAGCGAATCTGTACCATCTGCGGCCCGGCCGGCAGAGACAGGGAATAGTAGCCATACTC
>RFHL01001262.1 GCA_003696875.1 Bacteroidota bacterium
ACCCAGCAGGAGGTCATATGGATATTGCGTGCTGGATCTTATCGGCTGGCTGCCTGCTGCTTCTCGGTCTCCTGGGCAGATGTTCTTCCGGAAAGCAACAGGGCAAGGTGTTGGATGGTCAGCCGAACGGCCACAGGAAATGATCCCATTTGGAACGAAGGAGGTTTCGCCCATGGAACAGCTTGCCCCGCAAATGAGCGCAACGCAACCCCAGTGTTTCCCCAATCCGGTGAAATGCAAGGAAGGCAGGGGCGTGCGTAATTTTGACTGCGTTCACTACGACGACTGCCTGGAAAAGGCGGCCAAGGGCATGTGGAGCGGATTCACCTGCAAGGATTGCATCCATTACGAATGAGAGCCGGCGTGTTCATCACGCCATCCTCATCAAGGTCGGCCCCGTGGCCGGCCTTTTTTTGTCTTGCGGCGCACGCTTCCCCTCTTCCCCCAGTCGACCTCTGTCTTCAACCCGTCAACAACGACACGCCTTTGGTGCATCAGCTTTGATGCGCCGATCTGCCGGCGAGGTCGTCAACTGCCGTGGCACGAACAGACCTGGGAGCTGCCCCCTGGTTCGGGACACTTCGCGTCACAGCAGGCGCGCGCCCATCTCGGCCACGCGCGAGCGCTCCCCTTTGCTCATCGTGATGTGGCCTGCGACCTCCTGGTTCTTGAGGCGTTCGACGAGGTAGGTGAGACCGTTGCTGCTCGCATCCAGGTAGGGGTGATCGATCTGTTCGGGGTCACCGGTGAACACGATCTTGGTCCCCTCACCGACGCGCGTGACCAGGGCCTTGATCATGTTCGGGGTCAGGTTCTGCGCTTCGTCGCACAGGATGAACTGCTTCGGGATGCTGCGTCCGCGAATGTAGGTGAGCGGTTCCATCTCCAGCACACCGCGATCGATGAGGTCTTCCATGAGGTCATAGGGCTCGGGACAGTTGTGCAGCAGATACTCCAGGTTGTCGTAGATGGGCTGCATCCAGGGCCGCAGCTTCTCCTCTTTGCTGCCGGGAAGATACCCCAGGTCATCCCCCATCGGGATGACCGGGCGGGTTACGAGAAAACGGCTGTAGATCCCCTCCTCGATCACCTTCTCCAGGCCCACGGCCAGCGCCAGCAGGGTCTTGCCGGTTCCCGCCTTGCCCACCAGAGTCACCACCTGCACCTCATCGTCGAGCAGGAGTTCCAGAGCGAACTTCTGCTCCTTGTTGCGGGCGCGGATCCCCCAACTGACGGCATCTTCATGGTGCAACGGGCGCAGCGCCTCCTGGTGATAACGGCTCAGAGCCGACTGAG
>RFHL01001263.1 GCA_003696875.1 Bacteroidota bacterium
CACCTGCTGATCTATGGCCAAGGCGATGAAGACAAGACCTGGAGCGAAGCCCGGTTGGGCGGCCCGCAGGCGCGGATTCCGCGCCGTTGGTGGTGAGCGCATCGGTTGATCCGGCCCTTTTTTTCTTCCGGCTTGTTTGGATGAAAAGGAGAAAAGGGACTATATTTACCGTCCGTTCAGAAAAACCATTCCCATGCCGCTTCAAAAAACCTCTCGTGAAGAAATCCTTGTAAAAGCCATGCGGGTCTTCCGCCTGCAGGGCTACCACCACAGCAGCATGGCCGATCTCGCCCGCGCCTGCGGGGTGCAGAAGGCCCACATGTATTACTATTTTGAGAACAAGGAAGCGCTCATGCGAGCCGTACTCGAAGCGGTGCTGAGCTATGCCGAAGCCCGGGTGTTTCCCTTAGCGTATGAGGATGAGCGAAGTCCTGAGGCTCGGATTGAAGACATCATCGGACAACTGCGCCGCTTGCTGGCGATGGATCAGGGCGGTTGCCTCATGGCCAATACGGCTCTGGAAGTATCGCATTTGCAACCGGCGCCTGACTTTCTGGCCGTGGTACGGGCCTTTTTTGAGCAGTTGCTGGACGCACTCACCCATCTCCTGAAGCACATCCTGCCACCCGAGGCGGCACAATCGCAAGCCGAAACCCAGGTCGCGGCCCTGGAGGGAGCCTTGCTCCTGAGCCAGGTGTACGAAGATCCTGCCTACTTCGAGCGAGGTCTGGAACGCCTTTCCGCCCTTTTTACCCCCATAGCCTAAAGCTCCATATGACACCCTACCGCCAGTTTCTGGAAGAGGAAGTCCCCCGGCTGCTGCCGCAGCTGGCCGCGGATACCCAGCCCCACTGGGGCAAGATGCAGCCGCAGCACATGATTGAGCATGTATCGGCTTTGTTTTACCTCGCCTACAGTCAGAAGGTGAATGCCTGCTTCACCCCGGCAGACAAGCTGCCTAAAGCCCGGGCCTTCCTCTTCAACGATGACAAACACTTCCGGCCACATACGGCCGGACCGGGACTACCCAAGGAACCGGGGCCTTTCCGTTTTGCCGATCTGGACGAAGCCAAGGACAAGTTGCTCGACAGCATGAAAAAGTTTTTCGCCTTCTTTGACGCGGACCCGGAGCGGGAGGTGATGCATCCCGTATTTGGGCCGCTGAACCAGGAGGGTTGGGAGCGTTTCCAGCACAAGCATCTGTCGCATCATTTTCGGCAATTTGGCCTGCTGCCGCTCCTGCCCGGACACGAATCAATGATATGAGCTATACCTACTGCCCCCAATGCGCATCCGCGCTCGTAGCAGGAACCCACGGAGAGCGAGAGCGTATGGGCTGTCCCCAATGTGGCTGGGTACACTGGAACAATCCTACGCCCGTGGTGGCGGCTATTGTTCAGCGCGGAGAGGCGGTGGTTCTGGTGCGCTCCCATGGCTGGCCGGAGACCTGGTATGGCCTGGTGACGGGCTTCCTGGAGGCCGGCGAGGAAGTGGAGGCTGCGGTACTGAGGGAGGTCAAGGAAGAAACCGGCTTGGATGGGCAATTAGGCGAATTCATCGGGGCCTACAGCTTTTTCCGTAGAAATCAGATTATCCTGGCCTGGCACGTGATCGTGCCGGCCGAAGGGGTGATCGTACTGGATACCAACGAATTGGCCGGCTACCGCTGTGTGCCCATCACCGAGG
>RFHL01001264.1 GCA_003696875.1 Bacteroidota bacterium
CCAAATTTGGCCACAGCGGCGGCGGAGTCGCCACCGCCGATCAGGGAGAAGGCGCCTTTCTGCGTGGCGTCAGCCACGGCCTGGGCCACGGCCTTGGTGCCCTGGGCAAATTTCTCCATCTCAAAGACGCCCATGGGACCATTCCAGAGAATGATCTGGGAGTCCATGATGGTGTCGTAGTAGTACTTGAAGGTCTCGGGGCCAATGTCGAGGCCCATCATGTCGGCGGGGAAGTCTTCGTTGCGCACGACGGCGGTCTTGCCGTCTTCGCCGAAGACGTCAGAGACCACCGAATCCACCGGAGTGAGGATCTTGACGCCTTTTTTGTTGGCTTTTTTGATCAGGTCGGCCGCAGTGGCGATGCGGTCCTCCTCCAGCAGGGACTTACCGATCTGATGGCCCTTGGCCCGCAGAAAGGTGAAGGCCATGCCGCCGCCGATCAGGATATAATCGACCCGCTCCAGCAGGTTTTCGATGATGAGGATTTTGTCGGAGACCTTGGCGCCGCCCATGATGGCACAGACGGGTTTTCTGGGGCTCTGGAGGATCATTTCGGCATTCTCGATCTCCTTTTTGAGCAGGAAGCCGCAATAGGTGTCTTCGATAAAATTGGCCACGATGGTGGTCGAGGCGTGGGCCCGGTGGGCGGTGCCAAAGGCGTCGTTGACATAGAGATCGCCATGCTTGGCGAGCTTCATGGAAAACTCGGCGTCGCCCTTGGTTTCCTGCGGATAGAAGCGGAGGTTTTCGAGGATGAGAATCTCGCCGGGCTTGAGGGCGGCACTCTTGGCAAAAGCCTCCTCGCCGATGCAGTCATCGGCAAAGTGGATGGGGGCATCGACGTACTTCTGGAGCGTCGAGATGGTGTGGCGCAGGCTGAACTTATCCTCCGGGCCGTTCTTGGGCCGGCCGAGGTGGGACATCAGGACGCAAGAGCCGCCCTGATCAAGGATATGCTGAATGGTTGGCACGGCCTCGCGAATCCGGCGATCGTCGGTCACCTGCTGATCCCCGTCCAGGGGCACATTGAAGTCGACACGGATGAGGGCACGGCGGTTGGCGATATTGGCCTCGTTGATGAATTTCATAAAGGTTGGATTTTGAATTCGAGGTGAAAATAAAAAATTTTTGTCGGGGGTTGTAACCTTTCCTTGCCTTTTCATTAGGAGGATGAAACCGCCAGAAAAAGGACCGGTCTGCTTATCGCTTGGCGCTCCTTTCTCACCATATTCTCCGGAGGCATTCCGGGCTTTCACGTACCATTCGATCCTGTTCTCATGAAACGCGTCATCATCAGCCTGACGGGCCTGGCTATCTGTATCCTCACCGCCGCCTCGCTGCTCGCCCAGCCGGCGACTTGCCGGACCGAAGACCAGTTCTACAAGCGAACCGTTACCAACCGCATCGACCTCAACGAAAAAATCAACCTGCCGCTGGTGCGCTACTTCGACCGCTACCATGCGCAGCAGGCTCCGGGGAGTACCCATGGGGTTGTGGCCGGCCTGCTGGAAGGCCTGCAAAACCGGGCCTATACGGCCTATGATCCCGATGACCTTAGCCGGCCCATGAGCTATGATGAGGTGCAGCGGCGCATGCAGCGGTTTGATCAGGGCGGCATCGATCTCTTTTTTGAGTCGGAAGAGGACGATCTGTTCTTCCCTGAAGACGAGCCTACTGTCACCCAACTGCTGGATGCCGCCGACAGCCTCTTTGCCCAGCAGGGCTTTGCGAACAGCGTCCTGTCGGATCTTGCCCCCTATGAGGCCGTGCTGCAGTTCGTGGAGGACCGTTATGTTGACAAAAATCGGGGCGAAATGGTCAGCCGCATCCGTTACCTGCAGGTCATCTGGTCCGATCCGGGCGAGGTGCTGCCTGAAAAGATTCTGGCGGTATTTCGCTACGAAGAAGTAGCCGAAACCTTGGACCAAGTCTACTGCTTCAACCGGCACAATGAAGCTGGCATGCTTACGGCGCTGGAGATTTTTGAGAAGCGCATCTTCCACAGCTACATCACCAACATCTCCAATATGGGGATTCATGATCTGCCCGAGTCCGAGCGGCGGCGGCGGCAACTCGTGGAGTATGAGCACCATCTCTGGAGTTACTAGAGGCGAGAAATGGGACTTGGACAGAGTATATTTCGCCTCTCTTCTCTACCGATCACCTAGAAATCACAGCTTTCAACTAGCACGCAGTCGTACCGGCTTGCCCGATACCTGCCACGATTTTCCTTCATTTCAGGCGGTTAACGCAGCCCGGGCAGCCTTTTGGCTGCCCGGCTGGTTTTGGAATGGATCGTCTGAAAGGGATCAATACGCCCCGGAAGCATCCGTTTCTGCCACCATGTCCCCGCCGCATCTCTCCGCCCCGGTAGGGGATTTCCCTCGCTGCTACATCTATGCATAGAAACCTGCCCTTGCTCGGCTATACCAAAAGCCACCACCTTTCCGTTTTTTCTTCGCCCTTGGCCGCCCCGCCGGGCCGGTCACACCCGTAACCTCCTCTGTATGAAGCAAACCTACCTATCCGAATCCTTGCATAATCGCAACCAACATGATCAACATGCATCGAATCCTCGCCGTGATAGGTATGTTTACCCTGGCGCTGCCGCTCTGGCTGGGCGCCCAGCCGCAGATGCGGCCGGAAGATCACTTCTGGAGTAAGCGGCTCGTCAACCGGATCAGCCTGGTCGAAAAGATCAACCAGCCGCTCGTGCACCACGAGTCGGCCTACTACTCCGGCAACGGCCGCTATTCCCAAACCGAAGGCATGGTCGCCTCGCTCATCGATGGGGTACAGAAGGGCAAGTACCAGGCCTACCATCCCGAGGACTGGGACCGCCGCATGAACTACGACGACATTCGCCAGCGGATGGAGGAGTTTGACCAGGCTATGATGGGCGACTACGGTGACTGGGGCGAAGAAGAGGAGGAAGCCTATCCCGATCCCTATTTCGACGAATTTTCCGGTCAGGAAGAGACCGCTCAGGAAGAAGACTGGGGTGACAACACCTGGGATTTTCAGGAGCGCGACGACTGGGGCTCGCCCGTCGAGGAGCTACCCGAGATCGAAGGTCCGGATCCGGGAATGGACTTGGCGGCCTATGAAGAAGTCATCCACGTGGTCGAAGACTGGGTCTTTGACAAGGTGCGCTCACAGTTGGTCCAGAAGATCGACTTCTTTGAAGTGATCTGGGTAGACCCCAGCGGTGTGCTGCCAGAGAAGGTACTGGCCCGCTTCAAGTGGGACGACGTCAAGCCCCAACTGGAAGAGACCCTCTGGAAGAGCCGCTTCAACGACGCCGAATCCCGCTCCATCGCCGAGGTCTTTGAGCTGCGCATCTTCCATGCCTACCCCATCAACGTAGGCGGGGAGGGCATCCGCACCTTGGAGGAGGCCGAAACCCGCAAGCAGGAACTCATTGAGTTTGAGCACCATTTGTGGAGTTATTAGAGGGCTAGAGGCGAGAAGCGAGAGCAGAATATGAGCCTGTATCCGGGGCCCCCGTTCTGTGTCAGAGCGGGGGCCCTTGGCATAGGGGGCTTGAGTATCCTGCGGCCAATGCGTAATATGCAGCAAAAGCATCCTCCTGTTTCCAACCCCCGCTGCTATGTCCGGTATCCGCTACTTGCTCCCCCTGCTGCTCGTCTGGGCGGCTTGCCAATCGCCCGCCCCCGGGTACGATTTCCCCTACCAAAACCCCGATCTACCGCTCGACGAGCGGGTCGACGACCTGCTGGGCCGCATGACCCTGGCTCAGAAAGTCGAGCAGATGCGCTACGACGCGCCCGCCATCCCCGAGTTGGGCGTTCCTGCCTACAACTGGTGGAATGAATGCCTACACGGCGTGGGCCGGGCGGGCAAGGCCACCGTCTTTCCCCAGGCCATCGGCCTGGCGGCAAGTTGGGACACGGCCCGCATGTACCGCATTGCCACCGCCATCTCGGACGAGGCCCGGGCCAAGCATCACCACTTCGCGGCGCAAGGGCGCCGCGGCATCTACCAGGGGCTCACCTTCTGGACCCCCAACATCAACATCTTTCGCGACCCCCGCTGGGGGCGCGGGCAGGAGACCTACGGGGAGGACCCCTACCTCACCGGCCGCATGGCCGTGAATTTTATCAAGGGCCTCCAAGGCGACGATCCCGATTACCTGAAGCTCGTGGCCACCGCCAAGCACTTTGCCGTGCACAGCGGGCCCGAGCGCAGCCGCCACCGCGACGACTACCAGACCAGCGAGCGCGACCTGCGGCAGACCTATTTGCCTGCCTTTGAAGCCACCGTCAAGGAGGCGCAGGTGCAGTCCATCATGTGCGCTTACAACCGCTACCGCGGGGAGGCCTGCTGCGGGTCCAACCTGCTGCTGCAGACCATCCTGCGTGACGAGTGGGGTTTTGATGGCTACGTGGTCTCGGACTGCTGGGCCATTGCCGATTTTTATGAGGAAGGCCGGCGGTTTTATTCACATCCCAAAGCTGAAATTTTCTTTATAGG
>RFHL01001265.1 GCA_003696875.1 Bacteroidota bacterium
ATCTACCGGTGCTTCTGCAAAGCTGGCGAAGGAAGGGAAGCGCCGCCCCAGCATGGGTAGCTGCTTCAGCAGCTCGCTGCGCGTGGCCAGGGGATAGAGCCGGCGCTGTCCGTCTTTTCCCGGCAGGTAGCGAGCCAGGATGGGATCTACCTGGCCATTGCCGTCGAGATCCCCGCTGAAAAGCATCAAAGGTTCGGAGGTAGAGGCCGAAAATCGGGTATTTTCCCCCAGATTACCTAGCACGACATCGGTATCCCCATCGCCGTCTAGGTCGGCGGGGGTTACGCTCATCCACCAACCGGAGCCAGCGTCTTCGGGCAAGTCACCCGCGACAAAACCGCCCTCGGCTTGCTGTAGCCACAGCTGCGGCGCCTGCCAGGGCCCGGCGACCAGAAGGTCGGGGCGGCCATCCCCATTGGCGTCGAGCCAGGCGGCACCGCTCACGATGCCGAGGGTGTCGAGGGCCGGCAACCAGCTCCGGTTGGCGAGCCGAAAGCGGCTTCCCTCATTGCGCAGCAACATACTGCCAGTCGAAGCCGGATACTGGCCAGGTACCGCCCCTCCTCCCACAAACAGATCGAGGTCGCCATCCCCATCAATATCGCTGGGACGCACGCAGCGGGCACTCCCAAAAAGAGCCGGCAAGGCCGCCCGGTCACGGGTAAATTGACCCGTTCCGTCGTTACGGTAAAGGCGGTCCTGATAAGCTGCGGTGCCTGGGTTATACTCGCTGCCGCCGGAGGCGACATAGAGGTCGAGATCGCCATCGCCATCGGCGTCGAAGCAGGCTGCGGCAGCATCCTCAAAATCAGGATCGGGCATGGGCTGGGCCAGGAAGCGGCCATCCGCTTGCTGGAGCAGCCATTGGCCGGCGATGCCAGCCGCCCCACCAATGAATACATCTTCCCGCTGGTCGCCGTTGATGTCGCCGATGGCGAGGGCAGGCCCCATCCGGGCCTGCATGTGGGCCAGCAAAGGCTCGTGCCGGAAGTCGTTAAAGCTGTTTTCTTCGTGTAGCCATAGGGGAGTCCCGATCGGCCGCAAAAGCGGCCGGGCCGCCGGCGAAGGGGCCGGCGGGGGGCCGGCCGTGGCCTGACTCAGGCGATGGGTGGTGTCTACCGGCAGGTCCAGCCAGCGCTGATATCGGCCGTCGGGCCAATAGACCTCCAGGGTGTCAAGCCGGGTGGCGGTATTCAGGCCCACATGCAGACCGGTGGCGGCTGCGCTCTGAAAGCCGCGCACGGGTTCGTAGCGAAGGTACTGCGGCTGCCCACCGGCGACGAGCCGGACCTCGGCACCAAAGCCCCCCGGATTGGCATGTTCGCCCTGAAACTGAAGGTGGATATAGTGCCGTTCGGGATGCTGTTGCCGGGCCTGATTCTCCCATACAAAAGGGGCTTCTTCCAGATTGTGGGTTACCCAGTCCAGGTCCCCATCGCCATCAAGGTCCAGACAGAGGGCCCCGTGCGAGAAGGCGGGCTGGTCAGCCCCCCAGTTCCCGGTCATCCACTCAAAAGAATGGTCGGCGGTCTGCCGAAAGAGGACATTCGGCTTTCGCACTTCATCCATATCAGCCACCCACTGCAGGAGTTTTTGCTTCACTTCCCGATAGGAAAAGGCGCCCTGGGTTTCTTCGTAGCGATAATTGATGAAGTCGGCATCGGTGATGTCACGAGGGATGCCGTTGGTGATGGCGAGGTCAAGACGGCCATCCAGGTCGAGATCGGCAAACTCGGCGCTCCAGCTCCAATCGGTGCGGGCAATCCCCGCCTGAAAGCCGATCTCGGCAAAGCGGGGGATGCCATCGGGGCCATTGCCCTCGTGGAGCTGAAAGTGGTTGCGGGAAAATTGCGGCAGATAGCCGCGACTGACGGCCAGTTCGTACTGCTCCCAGGTCATCATGGTATTCATGAGCTTCTGCCGGTAGTTGTCCTCGGGGAGCATATCGAGGGTAAACAGGTCGGGTCGACCGTCGCGGTTGACGTCGGCGATGTCGCAGCCCATGGTAAAGCGGCTGCTGTGTTGCAAAGCGGTATGCCCTACTTCCCGGAAGGTACCATCCCGCTGGTTGAGGTAGATGCGGTCATCAAAGACAAAGTCATTGCCCACGAAGACATCGGGCCAGCCGTCGCCATTCAGGTCACTGATTTTTACCCCCAGGCCATAGCCCTCGTGAATGATTCCCACCTGCTGCCCCACTTCCCGGAAGCGCGGCTGCCCATCGACCAGACCATCATTGCGAAAAAATCGATCCAGGCTGGGCGCTGAGCCATCATTTTTTTGAGGGCGGGGGATGTTGGGGTTGAATTTGTCATGCCAGGCGTTGAGGAGGTACAGGTCGAGGTCGCCGTCGCGATCGTAGTCAAAAAAAGCGGCTTGGGTGCCATAGCCCGGATCGTCGAGGCCATAAGCCGCCGCTTCCTCGGTGAAGGTGGGCACGCCCGTAGCATCATTGCCCTGATTGACAAAGAGCAGGTTGCGCCGCCGATCAGGATCGGGCAGACCGGCCCGGCAGAGGTAGAGGTCCAGACGGCCGTCGGCGTTGATGTCGACGACCGAGACCCCGCTCACCCAGCCCGTGGTGCTCAGCCCAGCCTCGGTCGTTGCCGCCCGAAAGCGCAGGTTCCCTTCGCCCAGGAACAATTCCGAACGCACCTGATTGCCCGAAAAAAACAGATCAATTTCCCCGTCGCCATTGAAGTCGCCGGCACCGATGCCGCCGCCATTGTAGTAATAGTTATACTCCAGGATGTTGAGCGTGTCCGAGGGCTGCAGGCGGTTGACAAAGTCGATGCCCGTCTCCGCCGGGAGGCGGAGGCGGAAGAGGGGTGCGCCCGTCTCGGGCGCGGTGGCTGGAGAGGAGTCCTGGCAACCCAACCATAGGGCTCCCCAGAGCCCCAGGCAGAAACAAATGAGACGTACAGGCATAGAGAGATGAATCTGGTAGTAGCCGGAATAAAGAGCCAATGGCTTGCGGGATCTACCCAAGAGAAAGCCCCCTTGGGGGGGGCCGGAAGCCTTAGCGGCGCTTAGCTACCCTCGTTTCATGCATATGCTTCCACCTCCCATCCCGCGACCGTGCGGGTCTCTGAGGCGAAGCTGACCCCAACGGCATAGACCGGCTGATTCTGGTTGAGAAAGGCATCCCCATAGCGTTTGTCGCGGATCTGGGCCATCGCCGTCTCCACCGGCGCGTCCAGCTTGAAGTCCATCACGTAGATGCCCGAGCGGCTGTGGACCACGCAGCCCACCCGGCCCTGAGCCGTACTCACCTCAGACTGCGTGAGCAGCCCCACACCCTGAAAGGTGATATGGAGGATCGCATGAAAGAAAGCTTCCTGTTTTTCTATGAATATCTGATGGGGAATCCGGGCAAAAAGCAGGTCAATCTGCCGCATGGCAGCAGGCAGGTCCCCGTCGTCCAGGGCGACCTTGAGCGCCGCGTAGATGCCTTGCGTCTCGGTCGCCTGCCCGTACCGAAAGGTCGCCAGAAGATGCTGGAACATGGCCGACTTGACCTCGTGATTGGGAAAACCCAGGGTGTAGAGCTCCAGCTCCGGCTCATAGGCCATCACCGTCAGGTAGCCGGTTTGAAACAGCAAGCTACGCCAGTCCAGATTTTCCAGGGTATAGCTCTCGATCAGGCTGCTACCCACCCGGATCTCCCGCAGGTCATACTTGAATTCCCGCTTGAGGGCTTTAAGCAGAAAGGTGGGGGTGCCGGTTTCCCACCAGAAATTGCGAAACATTCGCGACTTCACCAGATTGAGGATGGAGAAGGGGTTGTACAGTGTCTCCTGCCCCCACCAGCGATAGCCATTGTACCACCGGCGGATCCGGGCAAGCATCTCCTCACGGGAAATAGCATACTCCTCGGCCAGCAGGTCGATTTCCTCGGAGAAATCCCGCTCCAGCTCGGCCTGGGTATAGCCGGTGAGGGTCGCCGCGTAGCGGTTCAGGGTAAGATCCTCCAGATGATTGAGGTCAGAAAAGAGCGAGACCTTGGAAAATTTGGACACGCCGGTGATCAGGAAAAAGCGCAAATAGGGGTCAGAATCCTTCAGAACTGAGAAGAAATTCTTCATCACCTCGCGCTGCGCCTGCGCCTGCGGTAGATCTTCGAAGTAGTCGGTCAGCGGCTTGTCGTACTCGTCGATTAGCAGCAACACCTTGCGGGGACCGGTACCAAGGGCTTGGATGAGCTCCTGAAAGCGTTGCCCCAGGCCTTTTCGGGTCAGGGAAATCCCGTATTGCTCAGCCTGAATATTGATCGCCTGATGCAAAGCCAATTCCAGGCCCAGGTCTTTGTAACTCAGGGAGCTGAACGAAAAGTGTAGCACCGGGTGCTCACCCCAATCGTGCTCGGTCTCCAGATCTACCCAAAGCCTTTTGAAGAGGTCTCGTCGGCCCTGAAAGAAGTACTTGAGTGTGCTCAACATCAGCGACTTACCAAAACGCCGGGGGCGGGAGAGGAAGTAATATTTCCCGCTATTGGCAAGACCATACATCTGTCTGGTCTTATCCACATAGATATAGCCACCGCTGCGCAGCTCGGAAAAGTCCTGTATGCCGATGGGAAATCGCCTCATGTCCGAAAGATACGCATTTAGAGGGAAAGCAAGGGGAATAGCTGGCCCCCTGCAAACCTCGATCGACCCCTTCCGGGTCAGGGTATTTTCCTTAAAAAATGGCCTCTTCTATGCATCCCCATACCTATCCTTTATTTTTCGCCCATGAAACGCCTCTTATCTCTACTCCTACTCCTCGGCCTGACGGCCCTCCTTCCTGCCCAGCTTCGGCTGGCGGGGCACTTTGCGGATCACATGGTGCTGCAGCGCGCAGCACCCATACCAGTCTGGGGTACGGCCGCTCCCCGAGCCCGGCTGACCATACGCCTGGGCGACGAAAGCCTGCGCACCCGCGCCGAGACCGACGGCAGCTGGCGCGTGGAGTTCCCGGCCCGGCCGGCCGGTGGTCCCTATACCCTCTCCGTCGAGAGCAAAACCGAAACCATTCGCCGGGAAGATCTCCTCATCGGCGATGTCTGGTTTTGCAGCGGCCAGTCCAATATGGTCTGGAAGCTGGGCTGGGTGCAGCACCTACAGGGGCATATGGAACAATTTGACGACGCACACATCCGGCTCACCGAGATGCCACATAAACTGGCCCGGACACCCCAAATTGAGCTGGCCCCCATGACCTGGGACATCCTGAGTCCGGAGTCGGCGCACAAATACTCCGCCGTGGCGGTCTATTTCGCCCAGTTTCTGCAGCCCGAGATAGACGTGCCCATCGGCCTGGTCGTGAGCGCCTGGGGGGGCACCAACATCTCGCCCTGGATCTCGGCCCGGACCATGGCAGGTTTCCCCGCTTTTGCCGAGGCGATGGCCCAAATCCCTCAATTGGAGGAAATAGACAGCCTACAGGCCCGGATCGACCGCCGCTATGAGCAGTGGCTCGATAGCCTGGAACGCCTGGGGCCTGGCATGGCCGAAGGCTGGCATACCCCAGAGCTTGACGACAGCGACTGGCGTCGCGTGGCGCTCCCCGGCACCTGGGACACCATGGGCGTCGCCCAGCAGGGCACGGGCTGGTTTCGGCGGACCCTGGCGCTACACGAGCTCGCCCCTAGCCGTCCCAGTCTCATTACCCTCGGCCCTGTCACCAACCGTGCCGATGTCTACCTCAATGGGCAGCTGCTGGCACAGATCGCCCGCGATGGGCAACGGCCCATCTACCTGGTGCCGGAAGGCGTTGCCCGCTCCGGAGAAAACGTCCTCGCCCTCAAGCTCTATCACTTCTGGGGAAGTGGCGGCATCGCGGGCACACCCGAGCAGATGCGCTGGCTGGGGCTCGTGCAGGAGCGCCCCCTGGCCGGCGAATGGCGCCTGAAAGAAGGCCTTCGCAGCCGAAACCCCTCCTTTGACTTCGGCCCCAATGCCTACCCCAGCCTGATCTACCACGCCATGGTGCACCCCTTCACCCTCCAGCCCATCAAGGGGGTGCTCTGGTATCAGGGCGAAAACAACACGGGCCGCACCGAGGGCTATGCGGAGTTGCTCAAGGGCCTGATCACGGACTGGCGGCAGGCCTGGCAGCAACCAGACCTGCCCGTACTCGTGGTCCAGCTGCCCAACTTCAATCATCCCAGCCCCGAAATAATAGACAAATTTGCGGTGATCCGGGAAGATCAACGCACCGCCACCGAACTAGACGGGGTGGGACTCGCGGTCACCATAGACCAGGGCAATCCGGATGACATCCATCCGCAGGACAAGACCGAAGTCGGGCGCCGACTGGCCCTGCTGGCGCGGCAGATGGTGTATGGGGATACGGCCTTGCTGGCCCAATCTCCCCATCCGCTGGCTGTTCAGGTCAAAGACAACCAGGTTGCCATTCGCTTTGGCGCCGCGGGCCACGGACTCACCACCCCCAACCGCTACGGTTGGGTACCGGGTTTCCAGCTAGGAGATGCTCAGGGTCAATGGCGCTGGGTGAAGGCCGAGATAACGGCTCCGGACGAGGTCTCTCTGCAGATACCGGAGGGCTTTTTGCCTATCCGTATCCGCTATGCCTATGAAAATGACCCGGAGCATGGCCTCTACAACCCCGCCGGCCTGCCGGCGACGCCGTTTGAGTGGACGTGGTAGGCCGACCTACTCCCGGACTGGGCAGTCTGCGCCTCTACCCAACAACAGCAGCAAGTTTGAGTGGACGTTGTAGGCCGACCTACTCCCGGACACGCTTCCATTTTCCGTCTTCCCAGGCGAGTCGCGCCCGCTCGCCGGCCTTGAGCTTGATGCGCTGGGCGATTCCGGCGTAGCTGAGGGTCAGGGGCGCCCCTGCTAAAGACCGCACAACGACGGTCTCCAGAACGCCATTCTCCCAGGCAAGGTCTACCTCAAATCCCCCGCGGGCCCGCAGGCCCCGGACCGATCCCTGCACCCAGGCGGCCGGCAAGGCCGGCAAAAGGTCCAGTTCACCGCGATGCGACTGCAGCAGCATTTCAGCCACCCCTGCCGTCAGCCCAAAGTTGCCGTCGATCTGGAATGGGGGATGGGTGTCAAACAGGTTGTCGAGGGTGAGCAGGCGCTGCATGTCGAGCAGGGCCGCCCAGGCGGCATCGCCCTCCCGCAGGCGGGCGTAGAAGTTGACCGACCAGGCCTTGGACCAGCCGGTAAAGAAGCCTTGACCTTTTTCGGCATACTCCATGCGA
>RFHL01001266.1 GCA_003696875.1 Bacteroidota bacterium
GTTACTCATTGGGCTTTTCGCCGCTGGTGCTGCAAAACCTGATTCACACCCACTTTGGGGGTGAAGTCGCCACCCGCGCCGAGACCGGCGAGCTGTACCTTCCCGAGCGGTCCGGTCGTCGGGTGCCGATGGGTATTTTTTCCCGTTTTCGCAACCCTGACCTGGACACCCCTCCCAACGGATGAGCCAGAGCCTTCGTTTGGGTAGGTGAATCCCTACCTGACGAGGGATGGCAGCGTTTCGCGCCGTTGTCGCGTCTCTACTGCATCTGTTCCCTGCACACATCCGTCTTCCAACCACTTGTATCTGTATGCATCATTCGATTCGGCTTTTGTGCTGGCTCAGCCTCACGCTGGCCATCCATCCCCTTATTGGCCAGCGCTACACCCTGAGCGGCTATGTCCGCGAGGCTGAGTCGGGAGAACAGCTCATCAGCGCCCGGGTGTATGACACCCGCACGCAGCAAGGCACCCTGACCAATACCTACGGTTTTTACAGCCTCAGCCTGCCCGCCGGGCCGGTATCTCTGGTGATCGCCTATCCCGGCTATCAGTCCTACACCCTGGAACTCAACCTGCAGCAGGATACCATCCTCAATGCCGGGCTGGCCTTTTACCAGACCGAGGCCGTGGATATCGTGGCAGAAGATGCCATCCGGGTGGAACAGCAAACAGAGATGAGCACCATCGATATCCCCGTCCGGCAGATCAAGATGCTCCCCGCCCTGCTGGGCGAGGTGGATGTGATCAAGGCGGTGCAACTGCTGCCCGGCGTGCAGTCGGGCAACGAGGGCTCCACGGGCCTCTACGTCCGTGGGGGTGGCCCGGATCAGAACCTGATCCTGTTGGATGGCGTGCCACTCTACTACGTGAGCCACCTGGGCGGCTTTTTCTCCGTCTTCAATGCCGATGCGATCTCCAGTGTAAAGCTAGTGAAAGGCGGCTTTCCCGCCCGCTATGGCGGGCGCTTGTCCTCGGTCCTTGATGTGCGGATGAAGGAGGGCAACAACAAAGCCCTGACCGCCGAGGGATCTATCGGTCTGCTTTCCTCCAAACTATCGGTGCAGGGTCCGCTGGGCTCAGACAAGACCACCTTTATCCTTTCCGGCCGGCGGACCTACCTGGACCTGCTCACCCGGCCGCTATCCCAGATTATCTCCCGGCAGCAGTCAGAAGGGACTGCCTCCGCCTCGCTAGGCTACTATTTCTACGATCTCAACGGCAAGATCAACCATACCTTCTCCCACCGGGACCGGCTGTACTTCAGCTTTTACCTGGGGGACGACGATCTGGGGCTGCGCCTGCGTGAACGGGACGATGACCCGGCCTTTGATTATCGGTACGAATTTTCGGTGCGGTCCAAAATCCGCTGGGGCAACCGGCTGGGGGCCCTGCGCTGGAACCACATCTGGACACCCAAGCTGTTTTCCAACCTGACAGCCACCTTCACCGACTACCGGTTTCGGGTGGACAATAGCCTGGATGAATCTCGCCGCGAAGACGGGATCGAAACCTCCAACAGCTTCTTCCTCGGTTACCAGTCAGGCATCCGGGACTGGGGGCTCAAACTAGACTTCGACTACTATCCGGTTCCGTCCCACGAGATCCGCTTCGGGATCAACAGCACCTTTCACACCTTCACGCCGGGGGCGCTGGGGTTCAACCTCTCCGCGCAGGACAGCGCCCTGCTGGACACCACCATTGCCTCTCAGGTCACGCGGGCGCTGGAGACCTCGGTCTACATAGAAGATCACCTTAAGATCGGCGGCCGGCTGAGTGCCAATGTAGGCCTGCATCTGGCGCATTACCTGCTAGAGGAGACCCAATACCTGAGCCTGCAGCCGCGCCTCTCGGCGCGCTTCCTGCTCTCGGAGCGCATGTCGCTCAAGGCCTCCTACGTGCAGATGACCCAGTTTCTCCATCTGCTCACCAATTCCGGCGCCGGGCTGCCGGTAGACCTCTGGGTGCCTGCTACCGACCGGGTACCGCCGCAGCAGGCCTGGCAGGCCGCCCTGGGCATGGCCGCCACCCTGGGAGAGACAGGCCTGGAACTGAGTGTAGAAGGCTATTACAAGCAGATGAGCGGCTTGCTGGAGTACAAGGAAGGGACCAACTTTTTCCTCGATCTGGAGGACAACTGGGAGGACCGCGTGGAGCCCGGTGGGGATGGGACCGCCTATGGGGTGGAACTGCTGCTGCAGAAGAAGAAAGGCAAAACCACCGGCTGGATTGGCTATACCCTCTCCTGGAACTACCGGCAATTTGACAACATCAACCAGGGGATGCGCTATTTCTACAAATACGACCGCCGGCATGATGTGAGTATGGTGGTCTCCCATGCCTTTTCTGATCGGGTGAGCGCTGCGGCCACCTGGGTATTTGGCACGGGTAATGCGATTACCCTGCCCACGGCGGGGCATGCCTCCGTGGGGCAGAGCTTCTATGACCGCTTCGGGCAAAACCCGGCCGGGAGCTTCCTGAGCCTCAACTGGCCCGGCGACCCTTTCGGGTCGAACGGGGTCCTCATCTACGAAGGGGGTCGCAACAACTTCCGCATGGCCGACTACCATCGCCTGGATCTGGGCCTGAACTTCAGCCGGCCTACCCGTTGGGGCGAACGCACTTGGAGCATAGGGGTTTACAACCTCTATGGTCGCCGCAATCCCTATACCTATTATTTGGGGACCGACTATGACCCCGCGACCGGCGACAGCCGGCCAGTGTTGCAGAAGTTTGCTCTTTTCGGCTTCCCGATTCCCTATATCAGCTTCGTTTTCCGGATTGATCCCCCGGGGCGGGAATAGATCGTTCGTTGTTCGCGGGTTTTTGCCAACCGGGTTTTTGCCTGTCGCAATGAACACTTTGTTCCCGGTCTTTGGATTTCGTTTCTCTTTCCTTTCAAGCCGTTTTCCATGCGTATATCCCTTTTTCTGATCCTGACAGCCCTCACGGGCCTGCTGGCCTGTGAGCAGATCGTGGAAGAGCCCTTGCCCCCCCATACGCCGCGCCTGGTGGTATTTGCCTTTTGGGAGGCCGGCCAGCCGCTCGACGCCTATGTCTCCCGCAGCTATGGCGCCCTGGAAGATCTGACCGCTGAAGAGGTCCTGATCCGGGATGCCACAGTGAGCCTGGAAATAGACGGGCAGCCCATCCCGCTGACCTATCGGGACACCACCTATGAGCCCTGGCCCGGATTTGGCCAGACGTTCTACACGGGAAAATACGAGGCAGAGCGGGATGCCGAAGCAGATAAGATCTACACCCTGCGGGTGTCTCATCCCGACTATGAGTCGGTGCAGGCCACGGCGGTCGTCCCCCGGCCGCCGGTGGTCCGGCGGGCCTGGATAGAGCGGGATGTATTCCGGACGGTAGACCCGCTGGGCAACGACCAGGGCAGCCAATCGCTGCTGCACGTGGAGGTCGAGGACCCGGCGGGGGTGGGAGATTACTACGAAGTAAGAGACGTGGACCTCTGGTATGAATACCCCGGTTTCCGGCCGGGGCTGCAGCGGGAAACCCTCTACGTGCCGGGCGAAGCCGTGATCGCCTCCGAAGGAGGCTATGCCCCCGGGAGCCGGGCCATTCCGGACACCGACTTTGACGGGCAAAGCGGGACCCTGACCTTCCTGATCTCCCTCCCGAGTGCCTACGATGAGCCGGCCATGCAGGACTCTCTCGTGATCCAGTCGCTGGTCATGACGGTCCGCACCTTTGGGGCGACATATGCGGGCTATCTGGAGAAGCTGGACCTGCAGCGCGAGACCCAAAACGGAGGGCTCAACTTCTTTCCCGCCGAAGCCGTGGTCGTTCCCTCCAATGTAGAAGATGGCTACGGAATCGTAGCCGGCATCTCAGCCCATCGGGACAGCTTCCCGCAATGAGCGGTCAAAGCTGCGAATTATTTCGGATTGAGAAGTATTTCGCTCGTGAGCGACAGAAAGATGAAACTACAACGGGCCGGGCAAGTATCATAAAGGGCCTGGGTATGTGATCCTTTTCCCATCTCCCGAAACCGCTTCTGGTATGACACACCGCTACCTGATCCGTTGGGGCCTGGGGCTTTGGCTCATAGGCTTCTCCCTCCCTCTTTTGGCTTGCCCAACGGGGACCGAGCCGCCCGGCCGGATCATACGCATTGCCGGCCAGCTGGTCGAGCAGGCCACCGGTCGCCCGCTAAGCCGGGCGACGGTGATGGTGCAGCTCGGCAGCGACATCCTTGCCAACAAACAATGCGACGCAAAAGGGCACTTTGTGCTGTATATCCCGCCTGAAAAGGTGGGTACCGACTACATCGACATCAAGATCCGCTACCGGGAACACGTCTTTCTGAAACGAGAGGTCGCCCCGGTATCGCAAGAGTTGCGGGTGGAAATAAATCGGGCGATCTTACGGGAAGAAATGCCTATCGGGGATTATTCCATGCCCTTTCACTTGCTGGAAGAGCCACGAGTAGGCCGGGTTCTGGTACGCCAACAGGCGCCAGTAAGCTCGGACCTGCACCGCTTGCCGGCTGCCATCAACTGATCGTTTATGCATATCGAAGCCCTACGCGAATACTGCCTGGCCAAGGCCGAGGTGACCGAGTCATTCCCTTTTGATGAAGAAACCCTTGTTTTCAAGGTAGCCGGGAAAATCTTTGCCATTCTGCCGCTGGACAGCGCCACGACCATCAACCTGAAATGTGCCCCCGATTATGCTGAGGAATTGCGCGCACAATACCCCGGCGCCATCCAACCCGGATGGCACATGAACAAGAAACACTGGAATACGGTGGCCTTGGATCAGGGATTGTCGGGACAGATGGTCTGCCACCTGATCGATCACTCCTATGAACGGGTGATAGCCGGCCTGCCCAAGGCCGTGCAGCAACGCCTATCAGCTGGCAAGGCATAAAAAAATCGAACAGGTCATCCTGTTCGAGTTATTCCGCAAAATCACACGAAGGCTTTTTCCTGTCGGCAGAGGCGTATTCCTCCTCCGGCAGGCCGGGCCTTTAGTCAAAGGAAACCTTTACAATCCAATCGGGAAGGTGCGTATTGCGGTTGACTTCCTGGCTGGTCTTGACCTGGCTGCGGGTGCGCTGCTTGGCGCTGCGTTGCTTGCTTTGCTGGCTACGCACGCGAGGGGCATACTTCTTCATAGGAATGAGCACTTAGGGATAGAGAATTATTTAACGTGCGTGTAAGGTACTAAAAAATAACCAGCAATCCTAGCTGATTGTTTGCTCTGGCGCAAAGATTTGAGCGAATTGTTAGCAATTATGAAAAGAGATCCCCGCGCCTCGGCAGCGAGGGCGGGGATCTCCACAGGGCATAAAATGCCAAAAGGGTGTAGTTATTAAGAATTTAGAGCCGTTCGTAGATGCCGGCGACACCTTGTCCGCCGCCTACGCAGGCGGTGACCATGCCATAGCGCTGCTGGCGCCGCTCCATCTCATGGATGAGCTGTATGGAGAGCTTGCTGCCTGAGCAACCGAGGGGGTGTCCCAGAGCGATCGCCCCACCATTGACATTGACCCGCTCGGGGTCAATATCCAGCTCGCGCATCACGGCGAGCGACTGCGCCGCAAAGGCTTCGTTCAGCTCGATCTGATCAATGTCGTTGAGCTTGAGGCCGGTTTGCTTCAGGACTTTGGGTACCGCCTTAATGGGCCCCATGCCCATGATGCGGGGATCAATGCCCTCAGTGGCGTAGCCCACCATGCGGGCGCGGGGCGTCAGGCCCAGTTCCTTAACCAGTCGCTCGGAGGCGATCAGCACAAAGGCCGCGCCATCAGAAGTTTGGGAGGAATTGCCGGCCGTGACAGTGCCGTTGTTGCGGAAAACCGGGCGCAACTTGGCCAGGGCTTCGACGCTGGTATCGCGGCGGGGACCCTCATCGGTGTCCATCGTGAAGTGACGAGTGTGGCGCTTGCCGTCACCATTGACGTAGTGCTCCTCCACCTCGATGGGCACGATCTGGTCCTTGAAGTAGCCATTTTCGATGGCGGCGATGGCCTTGCGGTGCGAGTGGTAGGAAAATTCGTCCATTTCCTCGCGCTTGATGCCGTAGTCCACGGCCACCTCCTCGGCAGTAAGCCCCATGCCGAGGTACCAGTCGGGATGCTCGCTGGCAATCTTGTAGTTGAGCGAGGTCTTGTGCCCCATGACGGGGACGAGCGACATGCTCTCAATGCCCCCGGCGATGATGGCATCGGCCATGCCAGCCTTGATTTTGGCCACGCCCATGGCGATGGTTTCCAGCCCCGAACCGCAGTAGCGGTTCACCGTCACGCCCGAGACGCTCTGTGGCAGCGACAGCAGCGAGATCCAACGGGCGACCTGCATGCCCTGTTCGGCCTCAGGCACGGCACAGCCTACGA
>RFHL01000008.1 GCA_003696875.1 Bacteroidota bacterium
ATTCGAGCCTGACCCTGGCGGAACTGTCCAGGAAGCTCGGGGACCTGCCGCTGGCCTACCAGCCAGGTACGGACTGGCGCTACAGCTTCGCCACCGATGTGGCGGCCCGTCTGGTCGAGGTGCTGTCCGGCCAACGCTTCGATACGTATCTCAGAGAGCGGATATTTCAGCCTCTGGGCATGGTGGACACGGATTTCTGGGTACCCCCGGAGAAGCAGGACCGCTTCGTGACCATGTACGCACCAACGGATCTGTTCGATCCGATGAAACCCGGCCTGGTCAAGGCCGATGACCCCAGGGAGGGCGTCTACAATCAGCCGCGGACACTGCTGTCAGGGGGCGGTGGGCTGGTCAGCACCGTTGCCGATTATCTGGCCTTCCTGCGCATGCTGGTCTGCGAAGGATCCTGGGGCGAAGCGCGTATTCTCGAGCCGGATACCGTTACCCTGATGCGCCAGAATCAGCTGACCGACGGTGTGCGGGTGCGGTTCCCGATGTGGACGATGCCCGGTACGGTGTTCGGCCTGGGGCTGGCGCTGAAAGCAGAGCTGGCCCCCGGCGAACCGGAAGCCATGCTCGACGAGTACCATTGGGGCGGAATGGCGGGTACTCATTCCTGGGTGGCACCCCGCATCGGCCTTACCGGTCTGTGCATGACCCAGCGCATGCCGGGCTTCTGGCATCCGTTCAGTCACGATTTCAAGGCACTGGCTTACCGGATTGCCGGCTGACCGGCCCAGCGGTATTCAGCGTTTTCGGCGGCGGTAGAAGGTCCAGGCCCGGTCGGTCATGGACACCGCGGTGGTGACAACCAGCAGCCATCCCAGAGTCGAGATCCAGTGACTGGCTGGCCAGTCCAGCGCCAGTGCTTCGCGGAAGATCACGATGCCGAGGAGCACGTAGTAGGCGATACCGTTGTTGCGGCCAATGAGGCTCGTCCGCAGCGCTGCCCCGGCCAGAGCCTGGGAGTCCAGCGCGTACTGGCCAAACGCCAGCAGGACGAGCGCAGGCAGCAATGGCGTGATGGCGCCGAGGTAGGCCAGCGTGG
>RFHL01001267.1 GCA_003696875.1 Bacteroidota bacterium
ACTCTGAAGGTAGCGGCCGTCGAGGGCATAGAGGTCTACCTGCTCCAGCGGCAGGTCTACGGCGGGGGTACCCGGGATGCGCACCGAGACCAGACCGGTGGTTTCCACCGGCTGCGGGCTCACCCACACCTCGGCCTCCACGGGCACCTCTCCGTTTCTGAGACCCAGGGTCCGGAAGACCGGCGGCGTCGCGATCGCCGCCTGATAGTCAAAGCTGATCCAGGCCTGATGGGCGATCCGGGTCCCGGCCGGCAGGCCGGCCTGCGGCAGGATGGCAAAGTCCACAAAACCGTGGCTCCCGGCCTCATCGCTCAGGCTGTCGGGCAGGTAAATCGGGGCAAATACCCAACGCAGGACGCCGTCTTCTGAAACAGACTCTACTCCAGGATGGCTCTTGCCGATGAAGCGAAGGGTACTCAGATCCAGGGTAGCGGGCAGGGTATCGACGATCTCTACCCGCGCGGCCGGGGCATTTCCCAAGTTTTGAAAGCGAATGCGGTAGTAGAGGGTATCGCTGGGTTGAATGACGTGCCCGGGGCCGATCCCGGCCGGATAGACCAGCATGTCGTTGGGGTCGACCGAACCAGTCACCTCGGCGCTAAAGCTGGCCGTCGCCTGGGTGGTGGCACAGGCGGGGCCGCTGGTGGTGGCAGTGGCCAGGATGTCAAGGGATGCCCCCTCCGCCGCATTGGCGGCGATGGAGTCGGTGAGCTGAATGGTCAGCTGCCCAAAGGCGGGCAGGCTGGGTAGGTCCCAGCTGTAGCGCCGCCCCCCGTCGGGCAGGACCGTAACCGCATCCCAGGGCAGAGAGGCCCCGCTGAGAAAGCCGGCTGCGCCCAGATCCAGATGAAGGCTGAGCGGGCTTGCGGCCTCCGGGCCGCGGTTGTGGATGGTATAGCTACCGCTGTTCTCCTGCCCCCGCCGAAAGGCGGTGAAACCCAGCGACACCGACAGCTCGGGGCCCTGACAGAGGGCCTGGCTGCCAAAATCATTTCCCAAAAGCTGCTGGCCCTGGGCGCTGGCGGTGAGGCTGTAGCTGCCAGCAGCCGGACAGCTCTGCTGCCAGCCGGGCTCGGCTACCTGGTGCACCGTGTAGCTGCCCAAGGGCAGGCTCAGGGCATAGTAGCCACTGTCGTTGGTGGTGACGTAGTAGGGACCTGGCAACACCTCCATCACCCGGCCGGGCAGGCCGGGTTCGCCGGCATCCCGTTGGCAGTTTTGGTTGGCGTCGAGGTAGGCGTATCCGCTCACGAGGCCACCGTCGTCCTCGACGATGGTAAGATACTGATCCGCAGCCTGATTGGTCAGGCTCTGGGTGTAGCCCGAGGGCCAGTACACCTCGATCAGCTCGGCCTGGGCGGCATCGCCCAGCCCGATGTGCACGGTCAGGCTACCTTGCCCGCCAGCGCCGCCACCACTCAGGGCGCTCACTTCGCGGGTCTGCCAGACGGTCTGCCCGTCGATGGTGGCCCGCACCCGCACGCGGGCCCCGATGGCCGAGCGGTTGGAGCGGGTCCCGATCAGGTCGATGGCCAGCCAGTGCTGGTCCTGCCCCCGGTTGTTGCGATAGAGAACATTGGCTTCGTGGCTGTGATTTACGAAGTAGAGGTCGGGATCGCCATCGCGGTCGTAGTCGGCCCAGGCGTGTTGCCGGTGGCGGCCGTAGCCGCCTCCATAGAGTCCCGCACAAAGGTGCCATCGCCCTGGTTAAGGTAGAAGCGCTTGGCCGCGCCTTGGTCCTGGGTTACAAAGAGGTCCAGGTCACCATCTTGGTCGACGTCGGCCCAGGCACTACCTGCGGCATGGCCGCGGTCGGTGGCGATGGGGCCCGAGGTCACCCGCACCAGGTTG
>RFHL01000115.1 GCA_003696875.1 Bacteroidota bacterium
GCTTGAGCCCTTCCTTGACGGCTTTGCCGCCGAGGGCATCGAAAATGACATCCAGCGGCTTGTTGCCACCTATGCGCCGCACGGCGGCGGCAAAGTCTTCTTCCCGATAATTGATCGGGTGGTCTACGCCCAGCTTGCTCAGATAGTCCAGCTTGGCCGGCGAGCCGGCCGTGCCATAGACCTCACAGCCGCGATGCTTGGCGATCTGGACGAGCGCAGACCCCACGCCGCCAGCGGCGTTTTGGACCAGTACCCGCTCGCCCGGATGCAGGCGGATGAGCATCTCGGCCATATAGTAGGCCGTGCCGGCCTGCGTAGCCAATGCCGTCCCGATGCCGGCCTCCATGTCCTCGGGGATCGGGACCGCCGCCCGGGCGTCGGTCAGGGCATACTCGGCATAGCCGCCAAAGCGGGTCAGCGCCAGCACCCGGGTACCTACCCGGGCGGGGTCCACCCCTTCGCCTACGGCATCAATGCGCCCCACCACATCGTAGCCCAGCACGGCCGGTAGCGGCGGTGCATCGCGGTACAGGCCCTTGCGGGCCATGATGTCGGCAAAGTTGAGTCCGAAGGCCTCTACGGCAATCCGGACCTGGCCAGGGCCGGGCGTGGGCATCCCTGCTTCCTGCAAGGCAAAGGCGGCACCAGGGGCACCGGTCTGGGTAAGGACAATGGCTTTCATGCCCGCAAAGGTAACAAACTATGGCCGAAAGGGATAGCGCTCGAAGCGCTCCTGCCCCTGGCCCAGCTTTTGGTATTTGGCCAGGCAGTCGGGGCTCTGAGCAGGATCAAAATGGGGCTCTCGGCCTACGAGCGCAGCCGGCAAGGCCGCGCCTTCGGGATAGAAATAGACCGTGGTGGTGCCATACTTGCTGTGTGGCTGCAGGCCGCCATAGGCCAGCATCTCCTCCCAAAGGGTATCCGAAACGGTCACGACCCGTACCCGGACCACCGGGCCGGTATTGTTGGGGTTGCGGTAGCGCAGTTGCTCCTCAAAGTGTGTGGCAAAATCCCGGCCCGAGGGCCGCTGCATGAGACCGATGACCAAAACCAAGAGCAGCCCGCCCAGGGCAAGGGCAATCAGATGGGTACGCTTCATGTGCTTTCGGCTGAATAGATGATATGCTCCCAACTGGACGACTCCCGGGCCCCGCCCCCCTCGCTCCACCGCAGGCGGAAGCGCCGGGTTGAAAGGTCCACTTCGGCCTCGGCCCAGTGGGCCTCCTTTTCCCATCGCAGACAGAGCACCGGATCGGGCTGTTCTGGCAGGGAAAAACGCCCCGCAAAGGCCGGATGGGCATTGCGAAAGCGAATCAGGCGAAACAGGTTCTGCACCACGGGCCGCTGCACGGCCGCCTCCACTTCGTCCGGGCTGTAGTAGTGGCGGTTGATGTCGCGGCCCACCTGTGTACGCGCCAGCAATTCCATGTCATTGGTGCCAGCCAGCAGGCCCACGTAGTACACCTGCGGGATACCCGGCGCAAAAAACTGGATGAGCCGGGCCAGCAGGTAGGCATGATCGTCACGGCCCAGGGCATCATAAAAAGTACAGTTGACCTGATAGAGGTCCAGGTTGGAAGCCGCCTCGCCGGTGGCTTTGCGGCTTTGGCCCACGCTGGCGGTGTGGATGCCCTCCACCAGCTCGTCCATCTGCTCAGGGGTGAGCAGGCCCGGGCTATGCACCGGATCGGTCGCATCGCGTCCCACGTCGATGACCCCGATGCCATCGTGGGTATCGAGGACGGTGATGGCATTGCGGGGGGCGATCTCAAGCCAGTGCTTAAGCACCGTTGCCGTGCCAGAATAGAGCCCGTGAAGCACCAGCGGTGGCAGAGCAAAGTCGTAGACATAGTCTACCTTTTGGGCCACCTCGATCTGGCGCTGGTAATAGGCATGCACCTCCACCAGGACCTCAATACCCCGCGCATGGGCATATTCGGTGAGCTCGGCGATGAAGTCAAAGGATTCGGGAATCATGAAACTGCTGGTGCCGGCCTTCTTGATGGCGTAGCCCGCGGCGTCGAGCCGGATCATGGTGATGCCCGAGCGGGCATAGAGGTCGAGGATGCCGTGCAGATAGGCCAGGCCCTCTGGGTCCCGTACGTCGATGTCCAGTTGCTGAGGGGTGAAGGTGGTCCAAAGGATGCGCTTCTCACCATTGGCGAGGGTCATGTAGCGGAGGGGAAGGCCCGGCCGGGGCCGGTAGATGGCCAGGAGGTCGGCTTCGCTGGCCCCATCGGGAAAGACCTTGTCCAGGGTGAGAAACATCCCGGCGAAGCGGGAATCCGCCCCATTTTCCGAAAAATCCAGAAACTGGGACGAACGATCCGACACGTGATTCACGATGAGGTCGGCCATCACGGGCGTCCTTTGGCCTATCTCCCCTACCGCCGTCCAATCGCCCAGACGGGGATCTACCTGATAGTGATCAATCGGATCAAAACCCGCATCGGAGCCATCGATCGGGTAGAAAAAAGGCAGGATATGAATGCCGCCAAAGAGGCCGGCAAAGGGCCCTTCCAACCACTGTCGGAGCTCAGCCAGATTCTGGCTGGCCAGGCGGTCGGCGTAGGTGATGAGCTGTACCTTGTTTTGCATAAAAAAAATAGTAGTCGTCCTGTGGAGCGGGGAGAAATACTCGCCCAAACCGGTCAGTTAGAAGGCTTGTTGAAGGTCACGGATCCTTTTGTGAGGGATACAAAGAAAAACCAGGGAATCCATACGGGGCAAGTGCCTTCCCCACAAACGCATGTATGCACAGGCTATTTCGGGTTTCGGAAACGATTTCGGTTGGGTAGGCGAACACAAAAAAAGCAGGCAGGTGAAAGGCATGTCGCCTACTGTCACTGCGCCCGCACCTGGATAAGGCCAGAGCCCCCTATTCTCGCGCAGCGAGAGATCGCTTGGGAAGCTCCTGCTTTCTTGCGATCTTTCCCCAACAGATCCATCCCATGAATAACGCCTACCTGGAAGACGTGCTGGCCAGCGCCGACGGCTTTATGGCCGCAATCCAACCCGCTTTTGGGGCCCTCACCGCTGCCCAGCTGAACTGGAAGCCATCGCCCCAGCGATGGAGCATCGCGCAGTGCCTGGACCACATTTTGATCACCAACAAATTGTATTTTCCCATGCTGGTCCAGATCGCTGATGGCACCCGGCGCAGCCGAAAGCGGGAGCGCCTTCCTCTGCTTCCGCGGATGTGGGGCAAGATGCTGGTCCAGGCCAGCGGCCCCGAGGGGCGCCGCAAAACCAAAACGGCCTCCCATCTGGAACCCTCCAGCAGCACGATTGATCCAGGGATCCTCACCGAGGTGGTGGACAACCTCCAAATCCTGAAAGACCTTATCCTTCGCACCGATCATGTAGACCACAGCGAAACCGTCATCACCTCTCCCGTAGCCGGCTTTATCACCTATACCCTGCAGGACGGATGCACCATCATGGTGGCCCATGCCCACCGCCACCTGAAGCAGGCCAAAGAGGTTCAGGCAGAGGCAGCCTTTCCCACCGCATGATCGACCTGATTCTGCATCCCCTCAACCTGCGTCTGGCCCGCCCCTTTGGCATTGCCCGCTGGACCCGCACCCACCAGCCCAGCTTGGTGGTGGAGCTCCGGTATCAGGGCATGCGGGCCTGGGGAGAGGCGGCCGCCAATCCCTACTACGGTGTCACCGTCGAGGGCATGAGGCAGCGGCTGGAAACGCTGCGGCCCGCCCTGCAGGCGTGGAATCCGGCCGAGCCCCCTGAGGCGGCCTGGGCCGCCTGGGACGATGTATTGGGAAGTCTCCCGGCGGCCCAGGCCGCC
>RFHL01001268.1 GCA_003696875.1 Bacteroidota bacterium
CTCTGCGTTGAAAAATGCCTCGTTTGGCCCGCCAAACTTCCCGGCTTGCCGGGACCATGATCTGCGAAAAAATCTGCGACCGCATACCCATCATTTTTACTTGACAGAGCACTAGCTGCTGTCCATCCTTTTCGTTTCGATGGTGTAGGTCAGGCCTGCGGGCAGAATGGTGCCCAGCAAATCCTCCATAGGCGGCTTCTCCCCACTGGTCACAAAGCGATAATGCGGCTCCTGCCCGGCAGGAGCCAGCAAGCCCGCCTGATCGAGCACCCGCACCACCTGCCGCGCCACCGCCGGCGCGGGGTCGATGATCCGGGCCCGCTCGCCCAGGATCTGTTCGATGGGTTCGCGCAAAAAAGGGTAATGCGTGCAGCCCAGCACCACCTGATCGGCCCCGGCCGCCAGCATCGGATCCAGGTAGTGGCGCAGAAGCGCCGTCGCTTCCGGGCTTTCTGCCCGGCCACTTTCTACCAATTCCACCAGGCCATCACCTTCCTGTACCAGCACCTCCCGGTCCGAGGCGTGGCGCTCACGCGTACGCTGGAAATGCGCCGCGGCAAAGGTGCCTCGTGTCGCCAGTACCCCGATCACCCCGCTGAGGGTGTGAATGGCGGCGGGCTTGATGGCCGGTTCCATCCCCACAAAAGGTAGCGGAAAATGCGCCCTCAGGTGCGCAATCGCCGCTCCCGTAGCGGTATTGCAGGCCACCACAATCAGCTTGCAGCCCTGTGCGACCAGATACTGCGTGATCTCGGTGCTAAATGTCCGGATGTCTGCGGCCGGACGGGGACCATAGGGACAGCGACCGCTGTCCCCGTAGTAGAGGATCGACTCGTAGGGGAGCAGGCGCTGGACCTCCCGCCACACCGACAAGCCTCCCAGGCCTGAGTCAAAAATGCCGATCGGCTGTGTAGACATGGCCGCAAGATACGATTTCCCGCCGCCTCATGGGGCGATAAAGAAAAACCCGCCCCAGGCGGGGCGGGTCCAGGAGCAAGAGCGGGGATGAATCATCGGATCATCAGGCGCTGGGTGTGAAACCGCCCCTCCTGCTGCAAACGCAGCAGATAGAGGCCCGGCGCCAGGGCGGGCAAGCGCAGGCGCTGGGCGCCTGCCGACACCCCTTGCCGCCAGATCAGGCGGCCATCCAGAGCCAGGAGTTGGACTTCGCCCCCTTGCGGGGCCTCGACGGTCACGGCCTCCCGGGCCGGATTGGGGTAGACGCGCCAGGTAGGCGCCGGGCCATCCGCTATACTGACAGAGTTGCTGCTGCCCAGGCTACTGGCTGCGAAAGCAACGGCATACCGCTGCCGGCGGTTGCCGGCGGTGGCGTCAAAGGCCCCACCAACAAAGACCTGATCGGAGCTGTTGGCCAGGGCATAGACCTGATTGCTCAGGTCCAGATCGGCGAGGAAGGTCCCCTTGCCGGGCCCGACCGATGCCCCGTAGCGGGCAGTGGCCCCGCCCGCCTGAGAAAAGGCCCCGCCGATCACCACCAGGCTGTCCCGGGGGCTTATGGCCCAGACGGTTCCGTTCGGAGCCGGATTCCAGTCGGAGACGTTGTCAGTACCCAGATCCAGGGCTGCCGCATAGGCCTGGCTCCAGGTCCCGATCTGGGTGAAGCTGCCGCCCACATATAGCCGGCTGGCCGTAGCCGCCAGCGCATAGACGGTCCCATTGGTGTTTTGGGCAAAAGCCGGATCCAGTTGCCCCCCATCATCAAGCTTGGCGAGGCCTGTTCGGGCCTGGCCATCGATCTGGGTGAAACTGCCGCCAGCATAGATGTGGTTGCCGGTGCCGGCCAGGGCATAGACGGCATGATCTGGGGCGGGGTTCCAGCTCAGGGGCACGTCATGGTTGGGCGAAAAGGCCGCCAGATAGGGTCGGCTGATGTCCCGAACCTGGGTGAAACTCCCCCCGGCATAGAGGGCTCCATCCCAGGCTTCCAGGGCCAGAACCTGGGCATTGGGACCAGGATTCCAGCTATCTGGTTGCCCATCCAGAACCTGAACCCGGGCCAGGTTGCTGCGCGCCTGCCCGGAAACCTGGCTGAAGGACCCACCAATATAGAGGTGGCTCCCCAGCCGGGCCAGGGCCCGTACCTGTCCGTTGGCCGTCGCAGTCCAGCTGCGAATGATCTCGTTTTTGCTTTCATCCACCGCCAGAAGGTTTTGCTGAAAATGGACATCAAAGAGGGAAAAACTGCCCCCGAGCAAGATGTCGCTGCCTGACACCCCAATGGCCTTCACCGAAAGGTTTAGCCGGGGATTCCAGGGCATGAGGTCGCCATTGGCGGGCTCAAAGGCCGCCGCGTGGGCCCGGAACTCCGTCTGTATGTCCTCCTCAAACGCACCGCCAGCCAGAATGGCCGTAGGCGTGATGGCCAGGTCATAGACGATGCGGGTCCCCGCATCGGGAAAGCCCACATCCCAGTTGAGGTCGTAGCTGCCATCGCTCAGGCTGAAGCGGCCCAGGCTGGGCCGGGGCTGCCCGGCTACTTGCGAAAAGTGTCCCCCCACATAGAGGTGGGTCCCATCGCTGGCCAGGGTGTATACCACCCCATTGGGGGCGGGATTCCAGGTATTGACCTTCCGGCTGAGGGTATTCATGGCCAGCAGGTAGGAACGGCCTACATGCTGCAAGTAGGTAAAGGAACCGCCCAGCAACAGCCGGTTGCCGTCGAGGCAGAGCGCCAGCCCGCTGCTATTGGCCTGGGGGTCCCAGGCCAGGAGGTTGGGGGTGGGTGTAGGACTGTAGGTAAGGGCCGCCGCATAGCGGCGGGAGCTGCCGGACATCTCGGTAAATTGGCCCGCGACATAGACCGTATCATTGCGGATGGCCAGCGCCTCCACCGAGCCATTGGCGTTGGGGTTCCAGACACCCGCCGCGGCTCCCAGTCCGGGGTCCAGGACCGCCAGCCGGTTGCGGGGCTGTCCCCCGATCTGGGTGAAGTTGCCCCCCACAAAGAGCAGGTTGCCCGACAGCTGTAGGCAGCGAACGATGCCGTTGGCCTGGGGATTCCAATCGGTGAGGTTGCTATTCTGAATGGGATCCAGCGCGGTGAGGTAGTTGCGGGCCTGGTAGCGGGTGTAAGTAAACTGACCGCCGATCAGGGTTTGGCTGCCACCATGCCAGATGGCCCGGACGCTGCTGTTGACCTGGGGATTCCAGCCGATCAGGCTACCATTGGACTGAAAAGCCGCGACATAGGCCTGCGAAAATCCCCCCACCTGGGTGAAATTGCCCGCCACATAGCCCGACTCGATCGTCCAGACCGAGCCGTTGGCATTGGGATTCCAGGTCGTGGCCAGGCCGGTCAGGAAGTTGACCTGAGCCAGGCGGTTGCGGGGCTGTCCGCCGATCTGGGTGAAATTCCCCCCTACCCAAAGCTGGCCATTGTAGGCATCCAGCGCCAGGACCGTCCCATTGGCTTGCGGCGCGAAGCCAGGAACCAACTGACCCGCCCCGTCGAGGGCGGCCAGATAGAGTTGGCTCTGGCCCGCCACCTGGTTAAAGCTGCCACCGGCATAGAGGGTGCCGCCCTGGTAGGCCAGGTCGTAGACGACCGCGTTGGCCCCGGGGTTAAAGCCGAGCACCCCGCCATTGGCGGGATTTACCGAGGCCAGGTAGGCACGGGACTGCCCATTGAGCTGGGTGAAAGAGCCCCCCAGGTAGATGACACCACCCCCCAAGATCAGGCTGCGCACGCTGCCATTGGTCCCGGTGGCCAGGCTGTTGTTTTGCCAGGCGGGCAAGATCTGACCGCTGCCAGCGTCGAGGGCCGCGACTCCCTGCATGCTGTGGCCGCCGATCTGCGTGAAGTCGCCCCCTACGTAGAGAGTATTTCCTTCCAACCAGAGGCTGCGCACCGTATTGTTGGGCGCGGGTAGAAAGGTGGGATCCAGGCTCAGGGAACTGGTCACATGAGCCAGATAGGGGCGATTTTGACCCTCCACCTGGGTAAAGCTGCCCCCCAGGTACCAGCCGCCATTGCCATCCCCGATGATCACCTCGATATAGCCGTTGACGGCGGGAAAATCCAGGCTGGGCAGGTCTCCCCCCGCCGCCAGCAGGGCGGCAAAGGGGGCATAGAAACCCGTAGCGGAAAAGGCCCCGCCCACATAGGTCAGCCCGGTGCCGCCCGAGATCGAGGGGTGGTCCTCAATCGCGTAGACGGTCGAATTGGCCGAAGGCATCTGAAGCATACCGGAACCGGCTGTTTCCAGCGTCGCCATATACTGCTGCCGCTGCCCATTCACCTCGGTGAAACTGCCTCCCACATAGAGGTAGGCGGGATTGGGATGGGCATGAATAGTATATACCGCGCCATTCAGGCCGGGGCTCCAGCTGGTGATGGCCCCGTTTTGGCTCAGATCCAGCCGGGCGATATAGCCCTGGGCCTGGCCCCCGATCTGGGAAAAACTTCCCCCTACATACAGGAAATTGCCCGTCAATTGCAACACCTCCACGGCGCCATTGGGCTGGGGGTTAAAGGCGGGATCGATGCTAAAGTCAGAAAACAGATGCACCAGATAAGCCTGGTTTTGGCCGGCCACCTGTGTAAAGCTCCCTCCGGCATAGTAGCCCCCATTCCCATCCGGGATGATGGTGCGCACGCTGCCGTTGAAGCGGGGAAAACGCCGGTCAGGCTCATCTTCCTGCGGCGAGAGCAAAGCCAAATAGGGGGAATAGTTTCCAGCCTTGGAAAAGCTGCCCCCCACATAGAGGGCATCGCCCTCTACCACCAGGGTCTCAACGGTGCTGTTGACCGAGGGGGTGGGCACCACCCGGGCACTATCCAGGGTGAGTTCTACCAGATACGGCTGCGGCAGGCCATTGACTTCGGAAAAGCTGCCGCCCGCATACAGCGTCGCCGGCGGCGCCGCTGTCAGGCTGCGCACCGCCCCATTTAACTGAGGTTGCCAGGGGGCCAGCGCCCCCTGCTGGGCGATTTCCAGGGCCGCAAGGTAGGCCTGGGACTGCCCACCGATCTGGGTGAAGCTGCCCCCGACGTAGAGGCGGCCATCCAGCTTGTCCAGGGCATATACCTGGCCGTTAGGCTGGGGCGAAAAACTGGCATCCAGGCTGCCGTCAGGCAGGATATGGGCCAGGTAGCTGCGGGATTGGTCCGCGATTTGGGTAAAGCCGCCTCCTACATACCAGCCGCCGTTGCCATCGGGCAGCACCACCTCAATGGGGCCATTGGCCATCGGAAAGGCCTGCTGCGGGATCGCGTCATCGAGGCGCACCTGGCCCAGATAGGCCGAGTAGTAGCCCGCCTGGGTAAACTGGCCGCCGTAGTAGGTCGTGTCTCCCTGATGCAATAGGCTATAAACCGGCCCATTGGGGACGATCCGTGGGGACTGGGGCGGCTGTGCCAGCAGCAGGGGCGGCCCGGCCAGCAGGCTCGCCACCAGCATGTGGCGGCAGCGGTGGACAAAGTAGGTGACAAGGGTGTTCATAAGGCAAAAGGTATTGTTGGTTTGCCTTATGGTCGTATGAAGTGGGGGGCTGCTCACCCTCCAGACGACATTTTTTCTATTTTCTTTTCTATTCTCCGGCCCACGTCAGGCCAGACGCTCCCGTAGAAAGCCGCTCACCCATTCCCCCAACACCCTCGCATCCAGGGGGTTGGAGAGGCTCGCCAAGGCGATATCGGATTTTTCCTTACCGATACGCTCCACCCGGCTGCGAACCAGGCTTTCTACATAACCCGGGCTAAACTCCGGGTGCGGCTGGATCCCCAGCATAGCTCCGGTCCGGAAGATCGCGATCGGACAGTCGGGGTTCCGGCCCAAAACCACGCTATGCGGCGGCAGGGCCATTACCTGATCCTGACAGGAGATCAGCAGGTTGAGTTGCGGCTGAGCCGGCCCCATCCAGCTTTCCGGAGCCTCCAGCTCAAAGCGATGCACGCCCACGCACCAGCCGTGGGGAGAGCGGCTCACCCGCCCCCCCAGAGCGAGGGCCAGCATCTGATGCCCAAAGCAAATGCCTACGTAGGGTTTGCGGGCCGCCGCGATGTCCCGTACAAAGGCCTTCAGCTGATGGATCCAGGGCTCGTCGTCATAGACGGAGGCCCGGGAACCGCTGCAGATCCAGGCATCGCAGACCTCAGGCGATTCCGGAAACTGCCCGTCGCAAACCGGGAAAATGGTCCATTGCCCCTCCGGTAACCAGGCAGCAAAGAAATCGGGAAAATCGGAGGCGTGATGCTGGAATTCCTGGGGGATATGGTCGCAAAGGAGGAGGCCGAGGTGCATAGTGAGCGGTTAGAGCCGAGAGGCGAGAGGCGAGACATGATCAAGATTTGACCTTTAGGGGCCTTTTGCGGAAACGGGGTACGGAACGCATCAGGGTTTACGCCTACCCGCGCAGGCGCAGGTGGAAGGACTTGGGGCGGGTGAGGGCCTCGAAGCCCAGGGGCGAGAGGGTACAGCCGCGGCCGGAGTCCTTGACGCCGGTCCAGGCGAGGGCCGGGTCCAGGTAGTCGCAGCGGTTGAGAAAGCAGGTACCGGTCTCCAGCTTTCCCCCGAGGGCAATGGCAGCTTCATCATCTCGCGACCAGATAGAGGCGGTAAGGCCGTAGCGGCTGTCGTTCATGAGGGCGATGGCCTCGGCGTCGTCCCGGACAGGCATGATGCCCACCACCGGCCCGAAGGTCTCTTCGCGCATGACCTCCATCTCGTGGGTCACATCGACCAGCACCTGCGGAGCCTGATAGGGTGACCCTTCGCGATGGGCCGGGAAGGCCCCCAGATCAATCAGCGCGCGCGCGCCCATGCCTACCGCGCCGGCGATATGCCGGCGCACCAGTTCGGCGGCCGACGGCCGCACCATGGGCCCCAGGGTGGTGGTGACCTCCAGGGGGTTGCCCAGGATGTATTCCTGCGTGAGGGCCACGAAGCCCTCCACAAACGCCTCGTACATGGAGGCGGCTACGTAGATTCGCTCGATGCCACAGCAGGATTGACCCGAATTGAAAAAGGCCCCGTCCACCAGGTTTTCGATGGCAAAATCCAGGTCCGCATCGGCCCGCACGTAGGCGGGATCCTTGCCGCCCAACTCCAGGCCGGTGGCGATGAAGCGCCCGCCGATGGCTTGCTGCACGGCTTCGCCCCCGCCTACCGAACCCGTAAAGGCCACGTAGTCGATGCGACGATCGCCGATGACGGTGGCTACCTGCGCATGGGTGAGGTGCAGAAACTGGAATACCCCCTCGGGCATACCCGCCGCCTCGAAGGCCTCGGCATAGCGCTCGGCGACGCGGGGCGTCTGTTGGGCATGCTTGAGGATGACCGTATTGCCGGCCAGCAAGGCCGGGATGATGACATTGACTGAGGTGAGATAGGGATAATTCCAGGGTGCGAGGACCAGCACCGTACCCAGAGGTTCGCGGCGAATAAATCGCCGGAAGCCGTCCAGGGGCGGAGCCCCCACTTCGGCCAGAGCAGCAGGCGCAATCTTGATCATGTGCCGGGCCCGCTCCTGCAGCCCCCCCTTGATCTCATAGGGCGTATAGCGAATGGGCCGTCCCATCTGCCAGGTCAGCTCGCGGCCCAGCTCATCGGCGCGGTCTACCAGATAGTCCACGGCGCGCTCACAGCGCGCCATGCGCTCCGACAACGGCGTCTCCCGCCACAACTTGCGGGCCGCCTCGGCCCGGGACAGGGCTGCCTCGATCTCCGGGCCGCTGGCCCAGGCACGTTCTACATATACCGAGCCGTCAATGGGGCTGATGGTCTGGAAAGTCATAGACATGTTCGAAGTTCCGGGTAGAAAGTTCCGGGTTGAGGGTTTGAAACTATGAACTGGATTTCGGTCCTGAACGCCGGCGAAGTGCCGCTGTCGGGATCACGCTTACCCTTCTCCCTCCGGGGTCACATAGGCGGCGGTGATGCCACCATCGACCAGAAACTCGGCCCCGGTCATATAGGACGACTCGTCGGAGGCGAGGAAAAGAGCCGCATTGGCCATCTCTTTGGCCTCGCCAAAGCGGCCCATGGGGATATGCACCAGGCGGCGCTGCTTTTTGGCTTCGGTATTGAGAAACTTCATCAGCAGTTCGGTGCGCAGGGGACCGGGGCAGAGGGCATTGACCCGGATGCCCTCGCGGGCATGGATGACCGCGAGCTCACGGGTCATGGCAAGCACGGCCCCTTTGGAGGCCGTATAGGCGACCTGCGGGGTGGCGGCCCCGAGAAAGGCCACAAAGGAGGCGGTATTGATGATGGAGCCCCCCCCGGCCCGGCGCAGGGCCGGGATGCCGTACTTACATCCCAGAAAGACGCCTTTGACGTTGATGTTCATGGTGAGGTCAAAGACCGATTCCTCGGTGGCAGTGGCGTCGCCATCGTCGCTGTGCATGATGCCAGCATTGTTGAAGAGGATGTGCAGGGCGCCATAGGTCTGCTCGGCGACCTCGACCATACGGGCGCAGTCGGCGGCCAGGGATACGTCGGCATGGACGTAGGTGGCCTCGCCGCCGGCGGCGCGCACGGCCTCGACGGTGGCGAGGCC
>RFHL01001269.1 GCA_003696875.1 Bacteroidota bacterium
ATCTACCGCCTCCTGATCCAAAACACAGAAGCGCCGCCCAGATATATCCGGGCGGCGCGAAATACGAGTGGGTTCGGGTAAAAAAGATTAACAAGCTAGAAAAGGCGAAAGTTTTTCTCAGGCTGTTTTTCGCCTAACCTATCGTGCTGGGACAAAAGGAGCCCCTTCAGCTGAACATGATGCAAAGTGAGGGTGGTCATTTGCCAAACGTTCAACCCGGAGGGTCGAATCTACGCTAGAAACTGATCCCCAGACTCCCAATCAGCTGACCGCTGTGCTGGTTCAGGGTGTGGGTTTGGCCCAGGAAGGTTACCTCATCGTTCAGGGTCGGGATGGCGGTTTCGTACTTCAGGTCCAGGACGATCTTCTTGCCCAGATCCAGACCGACACCTCCCTGGAAGCCCAGCGAAGCATCGCTGAACTTACGGCCCAGACCCTCAATGTCCTTGAGGTCAGAGGTGCCCGCAAGGTTCATCCGATAGACCGGTCCCCCCTGCACCCGGAAGGGGCCAAACTTGATCCCCGCCATGACGGGTACCTCGAGGTTGAAATATCGCTCTTCGGCGGTGCCGGTGCTGCCATCGGTCATGTTTTCATACAGATAAGTTGCCGTTGCGGTAGAAACCAGGACTTCGGGCTGTACATACAGCCCCAGCAGCGACACCCGGGCAAAGGCTCCCACCTGATACTCAGGGCTGGCGTCTTGTAGCTTGACACTGAGGGCGTCAAAATCGTTTTGGTCGCGGATCATCAGATCCTGCGGCTGGATGCCAGCACTGCTCACTGCGATTCTCGGGCCAAACTTAATGCCCTGGGCGTGCAAGGAGGGTAGCATCAGGCCAAACATCAGGGCCAAGCCCAGCAGATACCGAAAGGAAAAACGGGAGAAGGAATTCATGAGATGATTCGTTTGGGGTCGGGAAAATCCAATAGGAATCCCAGCCATGGGATACCTGTTATACCCCTGAAAGCCAGGCGGGGTTAGCCCGGAAAGGCTACCTTTTCCCTGAACCCGTGAATCCCCGGTCTGAATGCCATGAATCCGGCCTTGAACCTGAATGTGCTAGGCGAGTACCTCCTTGATAACATGGCCCGAAACATCGGTCAGGCGGAAATCCCGCCCCTGGAAGCGGTAGGTGAGCCGCTCGTGATCCATCCCCAGACAATGCAGCATGGTGGCCTGCAGGTCGTGGACGTGGGTCTGGCCCGAGATGCCATAGTAGCCAATCTCGTCGGTTTCGCCGTGGGTATAGCCCCGCTTGATGCCGCCGCCGGCCATCCACATGGTGAAGGCATCTCGATGGTGGTCGCGGCCCTTGTAGCGGCCTTCCCGGCCGCCGCGGTTCTCTTGCATGGGCGTGCGACCAAATTCGCCGCCCCAGATCACCAGGGTATCTTCCAGCAGCCCGCG
>RFHL01001270.1 GCA_003696875.1 Bacteroidota bacterium
ACCGAGCTTGGCGGGCCAAGTGAGGCTTTTTCTGACGCCGTATGCGGGCAAGGGATCAAGCCAAAAGCGGACTTTATTTTTTGAGCGTTACTTAGCGCCGGATATTTGATTTCTTCTTGCCGCTCTTGCGTTCCTGCGCCCGGCGCTGGGCGCGGGTCAGTTTGCGCTCCGGCTGCCCGCCTGAGGCGGCGGCCATGACCTGGCGCTCGGCTTCCTGCTGCCGGCGGCGCTCCTGCTCGACCTCGCTGTGGCGGGTCTTGAGCTTGCTGAAGTCATCGCGGCGCGGTGCGGCCTCCCGCTGTTGGGTGGCGTTGGAGCCCTCCACGTGCAGGTCGGCCTTGAAGAGCAGCGACAGCACCTGCTGATTGGTGTCCTTGAGCATCCGCTGAAAGAGCTCGTAGGACTCGAACTTATAGACCAGCAGGGGGTCTTTCTGTTCAAATACCGCATTCTGCACCGACTGCCGCAGCTCGTCCATCTCGCGCAGGTGGGTCTTCCACTTATCATCTATGATGGCTAGGGTGGCGACCTTCTCCAGTTCGTCGATGACGGCCCGCCCGTGGGTGTCGAGGGCCCGGCTTACATCCACCACAATTTGCAGGCGCTTGGCCCCATCGGAGAAGGGAATCAGAATGCGCTCTACCTGGGCGTTGTCCTTCTTGATGCGGGCGATGCCCTTGGCCAGGGTGTCGGCCAGGCGATCGCTCTTGCGATCGTAGTAGGCCCGGGCCTTTTCGTACAGGCGATCGGCGAGCTTCTCGGCCTTCTCATCGTTGAGATCTTGCTCGGTGATGCCGGGATCGACGGAGAGAAAGCGGAAGGCATCCATCTGCAGCCCCTCGGCATCGGTCATGTCGATGTGGGTATTGATGAGGGTGGTGCAGAAATCGTAGAGCATGTTGTCCAGGTCGATCTTGATGCGATCGCCATAGAGCGCATTGCGGCGGCGCTTGTAGACCACTTCCCGCTGGGAATTCATGACGTCGTCATACTCCAGCAGGCGCTTCCGCATGGCAAAGTTGTTTTCCTCGACCTTCTTCTGGGCGTTGGAGATGGAGCGGGTGATCATGGGGTGCTGGATCACCTCTCCCTCCTGATGGCCCAGGCGGTCCATCACCTTGGAAATCCGCTCCGAGCCAAAGAGGCGCATGAGGTCGTCTTCCAGGGAGACGTAGAACTGCGACATACCCGGATCGCCTTGCCGGCCAGCCCGGCCGCGCAGCTGCCGGTCGATGCGCCGGGATTCGTGCCGCTCGGTCCCGATGATGGCGAGACCGCCGGCCTCCTTGACCCCTTCTCCCAGCTTGATGTCGGTCCCCCGGCCGGCCATGTTGGTGGCGATGGTGATGGTGCCGGCTTGTCCGGCTTCGGACACAATCTCAGCCTCCCGCTGGTGCTGCTTGGCGTTGAGCACGTTGTGCGGGATGTGACGGGACTTGAGCATCCGGCTGAGCAGCTCCGATACCTCCACCGAGGTCGTACCGACCAGCACCGGTTGGCCTTTTTCGCGCAGCCGCTCGATCTCCTCAATGGCGGCATTATACTTTTCCCGGCGGGTTTTGAACACCAGATCGTCGCGGTCTTCCCGCACGATGGGACGGTTGGTGGGGATCACCACCACGTCCAGCTTATAGATGTCGAAGAATTCCTTCTCCTCGGTCTCGGCCGTACCGGTCATCCCGGCCAGCTTGTGGTACATCCGGAAGTAGTTCTGTAGGGTGACGGTGGCAAAGGTCTGCGTGGCCGCCTCGATCTTGACGTTTTCCTTGGCTTCGATGGCCTGGTGCAGGCCATCGGAGTAGCGCCGGCCTGCCAGCACCCGGCCCGTCTGCTCGTCCACGATCATCACCTTACCGTCCTGTACGATGTACTCTACATCCTTTTCGAAGAGGGTGTAGGCCTTCAGCAGCTGGTTAATGGCATGCAGACGCTCCGACTTGTCGGCATAGTCACGGGCGATTTCGTCTTTACGCTGCAGCTTTTCGTCGTCGCTCAGGCTGTCATCGTTCTCGATTTCGGCAAAGCGGGCTCCGATATCCGGCAGGACAAAGAGGTCCGGATCCTCGCCCGCATTGGCGATGAGGTCGCGACCCTTGTCCGTCATTTCGATCTGGTTGTTTTTCTCGTCGATGGTGAAGTAGAGGGGATCATCGACGATGTGCATGTTCTTGGAGTTGTCCTGCATGTAGTACCCCTCGGTCTTCTGCAGCTGGGCCCGGATCCCGGGCTCAGACAAGAACTTGATCAGAGCGCTGTTTTTGGGCAGGCCCCGGTAAGCGCGGAAGAGCGCAAGGCCTCCCCCTTCGATATCGTCCCCGGTCTCCAGCTTCTTGCGGGCCTCGGTGAGGTACTGGTTCACCAGGCTTCGCTGCCGGCGCACCAGCCGCTCAATGCGCGGCTTGAGGTCGTCATACTCCTGCTTGTCGCCCTGGGGCACGGGCCCCGAGATGATCAGGGGCGTCCGGGCCTCGTCGATCAGCACCGAGTCAATCTCGTCAATGATGGCGTAGTAATGCTGCCGCTGCACCAGAAACTCCGGATGGGTGGTCATATTGTCCCGGAGATAGTCAAAGCCAAACTCGTTGTTGGTGCCGTAGGTGATGTCGGCCTGATAGGCCTTGCGGCGCTCGTCCGAGTTGGGCTCGTGCAGGTCGATACAGTCCACGGTCAGGCCGTGGAAGGAAAACAGCGGCCGGTTCCACTCGGCGTCCCGGCGGGCCAGGTAGCTGTTGACGGTAACAAGGTGTACCCCCATGCCCGTCAGGGCATTGAGGTAGACCGGGAGGGTGGCCACCAGGGTTTTTCCTTCTCCGGTCGCCATCTCGGCGATTTTGCCCTGATGCAAGACTACGCCCCCCATCAGCTGCACATCGTAGTGGATCATGTTCCACTTGATCTCCGCGTCGGCGGCCGACCAGGTGTTTTTCCAGACGGCCTGGTCCCCCTGGATGTCGACATAGTCGTATTGAGCCGCGATCTCGCGGTCCATTTCATTGGCGGTGACGGTCAGCTGATGGTTTTCCGTCAGGCGACGGGCGGTCTCCTTGATGACGGCAAAGGCCTCGGGGACCAGGCCTTCCATAACCTCATCCAGCTGTTTAAAGCGGGTTTTCTTCAGCTCATCGACTTGCTGGTAGATGCGGTCCTTGACGTTGATATCTTTTTCGGCATCGGCCTGCGCCTGTAGCGACTCGATTTCGGCGGAGATGTCCGCCGTATAGGCTTTGATGCGTTCTTTAAATTCGGCGGTTTTTCCCCGAAGTTCGTCGTCGCTCAGGCCCTGCAGCTGCCCATAGGCAGCGTTTATCTGGTCCACATAGGGTTGCAGCGATTTGACGTCCTTGTCTTTTTTCGAGGGAAATAACTGCTTGAGCAGATTTTTCATAAGAAAGGGGTGATTGGAGCGTACGGTTTAGCTATGCGCAAAAACCCGGCTAAAGTTACAAATTCCCCCTTAAACCGGGGTGGCGAATCCGTTTTTGCGCAGGATGGACCCAAGGTCCTCGTGAATGTGCCCGTTGGAGGCAATGAGCTGCCGGCCAAAGAGATACTGGCCTCCGCCCGAGAAATCGGTGACCTTACCGCCCGCCTCGGTGACGAGGAGGGCTCCCGCAGCCACATCCCAGGGCTTGAGATCCACTTCATAGAAGCCGCCCAGGCGGCCGGCGGCCACGTAGGCAAGGTCCAGGGCCGCGCTGCCAAAGCGGCGTACACCCTGCGCGGCAAACTGCACCTCGGCAAGGACCTTCAGGTAGCGATGTAGCCATTCGCCCTTGGCGTAGGGAAAGCCGGTGGCGACCAGGGCGTTGCCGATTTGGGTCCGCTGGTTGACCGCCAGAGGCTGTCCGTTCAAGAAAGCGCCCGCGCCCTTGCGGGCGTGGAAGAGCTGTCCGAAGACGGGCTCATACACATAGCCGAGCAACAGCTCGTCCTCGTACGTGAGGGCGAGGCTGGTACAGAAGTGCGGTACCCCGTGGGTAAAGTTGGCGGTGCCATCAATCGGGTCAATGATCCAGCGGTAGCCGTTTTCGCTGGGACGGCCTTCCAGTTCCTCGTTCAGAAAACCCGAGCCCGGCAGCAGGGCGGCACAACCCGCGGTCAGCCGTTTGTCGGCTTCTACATCCACGAAGGTGAAGGGGTCATTTTCGGCCTTGTAATCCACCTGGTCAAAGGAAAAGCGTTGGAACTCTTCCGTGATGAATTGGCCGGTTTTTTTGAGAAGCGCCGGCACCTGCGCCGCAATATGGTCCAGATCGATGGTCGACATAAATAGGAGTTATGCTGAATCAGGCTACAAATGTACCAAACAGCCTTCGCTATGCCCAATCGGCGGTCTTTTTATACGGGGGGAGGGGAGGGGAAAATGAGTTGTTGGGTAAGTGATTGATGGCCACTTAAGTGAGTGTATGTATGGGGTTAGGCAAGTGCCTGACAATCCGTCAGATGTGAGCGCCGGGCCAGCTGGCGGGAGGCATTGCTTTTTCAGGTAAAAAATGGCATTTTCTCTCCCCAATATTCCGTACCCATGCCTCGTATCTCACCTTTTCTCCTGCTCCTCCTGCCTGTCGTGCTGCGCGCCAACATCGCCATGCCGGGCTTTTTTGGGGCCGGCATCGCCGGCGATTTTTCCCTGCACTTCGAGGAGGACAGCCTGTACCTCGATCAATTGCAGATGGTGGAGGAAGAAGTCCGCATTCTGCTCTACCCCGGCTTCGCCGTGGTGGGGGGGACCTATCGCCTGCGCAACCTGGGCTCCGACCCGGCCCGGGTCCGCATCGGCTATCCGGTACACCAGCTCCTGGAGTCAGACCGGGCCGGCATCGGCGATTACTATGAACTGGACGTGGAGGACCTCTATGCCCTGGAGACCCGGGTCAATGGGCAGGTGGTACCCGTGACGC
>RFHL01001271.1 GCA_003696875.1 Bacteroidota bacterium
AGCAAATAGCATCCCGACCGCCTCCTGCACCTGAGCCGGAGGAATGGGTGTATCCAATTCCACCCAGGCCACAATGTTGAATGGCGCAAAGGCCGCTGTCATGGCCAGGGCTCGCTCAAATCGGCTAAGGGATCGGGAGTCAGGCATGCGGGGGTGTAGGTGGAACGGGATGGGAATAAGGGGGGTTCGGGAGCTAGCAAATAGGCACCGACGGTTGGAAGAGAAGGAAGATACACCATTGGGGGGAGGAAAAATATGAAGCCTGCCTGCTTTAGCCAGGGAAATGAACCCCCAAGGGCTTCCTTAGGCAATCCACCCGGCAAAAAAATTCTTCCATGCATTCCTCCACACAAACAAATTGCTTGCCTTTTGACTTGAATTCCCGAGCCGTAAGCCCCCGCAGCCCGGGCTCCCCAAAGCGGCTCTTCACCCTACCAGCCTTTTCCCACATGCAAAAGCTTTTCCTGCTCCTGATGCTGGCCCTGGGCGCCCTGACCCTGTCCGCCCAGGTGGACCTCGCCACCTATGTGCCCGCCCACTATGACAAGCAAGAGGTCTACATCCCCATGCGGGATGGCACCCGCCTCTTTACGGCGATCTACACCCCCAAAGACGCCGGGCCGGACAAGCCCTACCCCATCCTGATGAAGCGCACCTGCTACAGTGTGCGCCCCTACGGCCCGGACACCTTCATGACCCGAAGCCTGGGCCCTTCAGAAACCCTCATCCGGGAGGGCTTCATTTTTGTTCATCAGGATGTGCGGGGGCGCTGGATGAGCGAAGGCACATGGACCAATATGACCCCGCATCAGCCCGATAAATCTGCCCCCGATGCCGTGGACGAAAGCAGCGACTGCTACGATAGCATCGAGTGGCTGCTGAAAAATGTCGCCCATCACAATGGCCGGGTCGGCCAATGGGGCATCAGCTATCCCGGTTTCTATGCCGCGGCGGCCCTGCCCGGCGCGCATCCCGCCCTCAAGGCGGTGTCGCCGCAGGCGCCGATTGCCGACTTCTACTTCGACGACTTCCACCACAACGGGGCCTACACCCTGGGCTACTTCCGGGCGACGCCTGTCTTTGGAGTGCAGAAAACCGAACCGGTGGACACCGCCTGGTACAGCCTCTTTGACAAGCCGACCGAGGACGGCTACCAGTTTTTCCTGGATATGGGCCCGCTCAAAAACGGCGACCGCTACATGAGCGAGGAGAACTTCTTCTGGCGGGAACTCAAGTCCCACCCCAACTATGATGCCTTTTGGCAGCAGCGCAACCTGCTGCCGCATCTGCAGGATATCCGCCCGGCCGTGATGACGGTCGGCGGTTGGTTCGACGCCGAGGACCTGTACGGTCCCCTGAACATTTACCGAACGGTCGAACAAACCAGCCACACCTACAACACCCTGGTGATGGGACCGTTTGGGCATGGCGGCTGGTCACGGGAAAAGGGGCACCACCTCCACCACGAGATCTACTTCGGCGACAGCCTCGCCACCTTTTACCAGCGGGAAATCGAGGCCCGTTTTTTCCGGCATTTTCTCAAGGGGGAAGGCGACGGGGAAACCGGCCTGCCCGAGGCCTATCTGTTCGACACCGGCGCCAAAGCCTGGACGCAGTGGGAACAATGGCCCCCCGCCGGGGCCCGAGAGCTGGATTTCTTCTTCCTGCCCGGCAAGCAGCTGTCCCTGACAGCGCCCGCTCAGGGCACGCCCTTTTCTGCCTATGTTTCCGACCCCAACCAGCCGGTGCCCTACACCATGGACATTCCGGGCAGTTTTGGCTTTACTCCCCGCAACTACATGAGCGAGGACCAGCGTTTTGCCAGCCGCCGCCCGGATGTGCTTACCTTCCAGACGCCGGTGCTGGACAGCAGCCTCACCCTGACCGGCGAGATCGAGGTCGAGCTATGGGTGAGCACCACCGGCGAGGACGCCGATTTTGTCGTCAAGCTCATCGATGTCTATCCTCCTGACGAGCCGAATACCCCCTATACCCCGGCGCACGTGGTCCTAGGCGGTTATCAGCAGATGGTGCGCAGTGAGATCATGCGCGCCCGCTTTCGCAACAGCTTTGAGCATCCGGAGCCGCTGGTGCCGGGTGAGATTGTGCCGGTACGCTTCAAACTGCAGGATGTGCTCCACAGCTTCCAGCCGGGTCACCGGCTGATGGTGCAGGTGCAAAGCAGCTGGTTTCCGGCCTTTGACCGCAATCCGCAGACCTGGGTGGACAACATCTTCGAAGCCGAAGCCGAGGATTTCCAGGCCCAGACGCACCGGCTGTACCACACCCCCAAATACCCCAGCAAGATCCGGGTGAAGGTGCGCTAAGGCAACAGGGGGCGGGGGAAAAAACCGCTCTTGGTATGCCCAAAGAACCCTGAAAAAAATTGATCCGAGGATCTACAACAGAGAGACGAGCTTTCCACTCGGGAGTGTTCAGTTAACTGTGTCAGGAGTTTTGAATCGGGCTACGGGAACCCCTCCCCAATCCCAATTACTGGACCGCAAAGAAGTATTCAGTTACCCGCCCCAGCGCCATCTCCCCCGTTCCTTGACATTCCCGACGCCACCCTCCCCCCCGCCACCAGCGTGCAGCCCTTCTCCCGTGGGCATATCCGGTATGAGCTGTCGCAGAGGCTACCCTCCATGCGCCTCCCGTATGCTTGCGATCAGGCGCGCCTTTACTTCTCCGGCAAAGAGATGTCCGTGGCACCGCTCGAAGATAGCGACGACAACCTCGGCCTGGGTAAAGTCCGGATGCTCGGCCCGGATGCGGGCTTCCATCACTTGCTGGCCCATCTCAATCCATCGCATACCGAGTTGGAAGCGCTCAGCGGGGCTCATGGCCATGATCAGGGACCACTGCTGCGCAAGGGCGGCAGGGTGCACATCGCGGGGAGGGGTCATAGCAGGTCAAACGTTTTGAGGTGTAGGCGCTCGACCCAGTGTCGGATGTAGGCCAGGTCGGCTCGCCGGCTTGCCAGCAATTGTCGCAGGTCCTCCATCTGTTTTTCACTCTGAAGGTCTTGGATCCAGATCAGCTTGGAGAGGATGAGATCCTCGATTGAGGCTACATAAGCGGAAAAGCCCCCCATGTCCAGGTACTGTCGTCGCTCCATCTCGGCTTGCCGGAAGGGGGTATGCTTCTGCACGATACAATCAATCCGGACCGCCGTTTTTTTATGCACAAGGTTAAACATCCCCTGGCGGCGAACTTCTGCCTGTATCACTTCATCATCGACGAAAAAGTCGTTTTCCAGGGCCGAAATGAATCCCTCCGCTGATGCAGCGGTAATACCAAGCACCACATCAATGTCCATTGTCATGCGAGGGATCGTATAGACATTCAGAGCCATACTACCCGAGAGCATGTAGGGGATACCGGTATCTTCCAAGGTTTGGCACAGATGTTTGAGCACATCAAGCATAGGGCATTCAGGTAGGGCATCAATCGCGTCATAAAGATACGCACAGGGAGGCGGAAAACCGCACGTTCGCTGGGCTTCCAGGCCCCTGTCTACAACCCCCCGCCACCAGCGTGCAGACCTTCGCCCGAGGGCATGTCCGGTATGAGCTGTCGAACCATGCCGCGCCGGATGGGGGTAGGGCCCCCCATCCAAGCCGTCTTTGCGGTGGTCTCCGACCACAAGCGCGGCCTCGACACCGACACCGACGGCCTCACCGACGCCTACGCGGCGGATATCTACCAGTGGAGTGATTACTATCCCGGAGCCTGTCCCGGTGTGCCGGGAGGATGCTCATGCCCGGGCGCAACGGCAGCGCCGGGGGGTACCGGTATGGGTTTCAGGGGCAGGAAACCGATGATGAGATATACGGCTCAGAAAACGCCGTCTCCTTTAAGTACCGGGTGCATGACGCCCGCATCGGGCGGTTTTTGAGTGTGGATCCACTGGAGGCGAAGTATCCTTGGAACTCGCCTTATGCGTTTTCGGAGAATCGGGTGATAGATGGGGTGGAGTTGGAGGGGTTGGAGAGAAAAGGAATTCATGGGACTTGGCAAGGATATACTCCAGAGCTATTTCTGGCTCGAGCAAATCACGTAGGATATTTTGATCGGATTGTGAATTATTTAGGCTCAGTTAGAGGACTAAAAGGAAAAGAGCTGATGACTCAGTCACAGATTTGGTTTAAGAATAATGTTGCTTTGGTGTATCAAAATGCCGCAATAAGCTCTGCTCAAGCTATGCCAATATTTCCAGTACACCGATTAGGGGCCAGTGGGAATTCGGAACTCACCCCCAACCCCCCTCTCTTCGCAAGAGAGGGGGCTTTCAGCGCGGTTTGTTCATCCTGTCTAAAAATGGACGGGATTTACAGGATGAAGCGGATCAGGGCGTACAAGGCAGCCTAAGCGCCTCCCGAAGTGAATCCCAGAGCATGAAAACCATCCTGTTCATCCCCTCAACCCCAAAGGATGAGACGCCCCCAACCATCCCCCAAAAATCGTATCTTGCCAGTTGACCCGCCACCCAGCCCATCTGCCACCCTCATGCTGAAGATCGACACCCACTCCCACATCATCCCTAAGCACCTCCCCCGCTTCGCCGACAAATTCGGCTATGGTGACTTCATCTACCTCGACCATCACCGCCCCGGCTATGCCAACATGATGAAGGGCGACATCTTCTTTCGCGAGATCCAGGCCAACTGTTGGGACCCCGAGTTACGCATCCGGGAGTATGCCACCCACCATACCCAGGTGCAGGTCGTCTGCACCATCCCCGTCATGTTCAGCTACTGGGCCAAGCCCCAGGACACCCTCGAGCTCTCCCGTTTCCTCAACGACGACCTCGCCGCCCTCGTCGCCGCCCACCCCCGCCACTACATCGGCCTCGGCACCATCCCCATGCAAGACGCCGGTCTCGCCGTCCAGGAACTCCAGCGCTGCAAGGAGGAGCTTGGCTTCCCCGGCGTCCAGATCGGCTCCAACGTCAACCGCATCAACCTCAGCGACGAACAATTCTGGCCCATATGGGAAGCCTGCGCACAGCTCGACATGGCCGTCATGATTCACCCCTGGGACATGATGGGCAAGTCCGAGATGGAAAAATACTGGCTCCCCTGGCTGGTGGGCATGCCAGCTGAGACCTCCCGGGCCATCTGCTCCATGATCTTCGGCGGCGTCTTCGCCCGCTTCCCCCGCATGCGCGTCAGCTTTGCCCACGCCGGCGGCGCCTTCATCCCCACCATCGGCCGCATTGAGCACGGCTACCGTTGCCGCCCCGACTTGGTTGCCATCGACAATCCCACCAACCCCCGCGACTACCTGGGCCACTTCTGGGTCGACAGCATCACCCACGATCCGGCCATGCTCCGCTACATCATGAATGCCGTCGGCTCCAACCGCGTCCACATCGGCTCCGACTACCCCTTCCCCCTCGGTGACCTCGAGATCGGCGCTTTTATTGACGACATGGGCCTGCCCCCCTACGACAAGGCCAACCTCTACCACCGCTCCGCCCTGGAGTGGCTCGGCCTCAGCGACAAACAGTTCGTGTAGCCAGGGCAGAAGCCACCTGGCAGCCGTCTCAGCATCTCGCTTCTCGCCTCTAGATATCTGAATAGGGCGTCCCGGCTCCGCCCCGGCAAAGGC
>RFHL01001272.1 GCA_003696875.1 Bacteroidota bacterium
CCCCGATCTGGGCGGCGTAGGCATAACTGGGCCCGCCACTGATCTGCCGGTACTCAATCTCTGGCCAGTGGGGCCGGATGTAGGTGGCGTAGGTATTGTCCTGATCCCCGGAGGGAAGCAGCACTACTTTTTCAGAGATGCGTTGCTGCAGAGCATCCCAGCCGGAGGTGGAGGCATAAGCGTCTTCAATGGATTTGAGCGCCCGGGCGATGGTGCTCATGCCGCCCCAGGCGGCAAGGAAGAGGGGGCCGGGTTGTTCGTCCAGAATCAGCGACTTGATCAGGTCCGAGCCCGGGCTGTCCGTGGAGATGTCGCCGTCAAACTCGATGTTGCCGTAGCGAATCCGGGCCCGGAGGCTGTCCGGGTCAGGATAGCCCGGGTGATGGACCTTCAGATTGGGGTATGCCTGGGCGTAGGCCTCGACGGCATCGTGGATAAAGCGTTCATCCTCAGCCCAGCGCCAGGATTCGCAGGGGCAGAGGTCCAGCCCAAAACGGGTGTACTCCCGGCCGGGCACGGACCATTTGGTACCCTGACCATCGCCTTTCCAGTGAAACTGGCTGCTGGCATAGATGAGCCCCTCCACCTCGACATCGGTGGTGTAGAGCAGGAAGCGCAGTAGGGAATTATTGTCATCAAGCTCGGGGTCGGTGGTGATGACGACCCTGGGGCGGTCGGCGGCAAGCTGGGCGGGTCGGCAACTGACCAGAGCCGATAGCCACAGGATCGCAAGGCCCGTCATTACCAGGCGAGTGGGGTAGGGGATAGGCATAGTAGTAGTACGGTTAGAATAGGACAGGGTATCATTCGGCTCCGCCCGCGATGCGGGCCATGAAAGCCTCTTTGTAGGCACGACCAATGGGCAGGCTCGTGCCGTTGTGCAGATACAACTGATTGCCGGCGACTTTTTCCACCTGATCAAGCTGGACGATATAGCTTTTGTGGATCCGGAAAAACGATGGTTCCGGCAGGCGGGCCTCCCAGGTCCGCAAGGTGTCGCTGCTCAGGTGTTTTTTTCCCGGAACATGGATCTCGGTATAGTCCGCATCCGCATGTAGAAACAGGATATCGGATAGGTGCACCCGGATGTGCTCGTAGCCGGATTTGATGAAGAGGCTGCGGGGCACCACTTCTGCCATACCGCCCGCCCCGGCGGGCGGTATGGCTTTTTGCACCGCTTTTACAAATCGCTGGAAAGAGAAGGGCTTCAGCAGGTAATCCACCACGTTTAGCTCATAGCCCTGGAGGGCATAGTCGGCATAGGCGGTGGTGAGAATCACCTGCGGTGGATGGGAGAGGGCTTGCAGAAGCTCAATACCCGAGAGCTTGGGCAGCTGAATGTCCAGAAACATCAGATCAATGGTTTCTTCCCGCAGGAAATCCATGGCCTCGACCGGGTCGGATAAGGTGCCCCGCAAGTCGAGCGTCCCCATATCGGCGATATAGGTCTGCAAGATCCGCTGGGCGGGTGGCTGGTCTTCGACGATGATACAGCGGAGTGGCATGGATGGAGGAGAGGTCAATAGTTCCCGATACTTGGGATTTCACTACGTTCAACAGAAGCGAGAAGACAGAGGGCGGAATCATATCGGAAAGCTCTGTATTCACGGGAATTACACGCGGGTTGTGAATACTCAATTTATCCGGAATGTCGCGACAATTGCAAGTGTAATTCCACTTCGTAGGTGCCGGTCTCCTGTCGGATGTCGAGACGATGTTGGCCGGGATAAATCAGCCCGAGTCGTTTGCGCACATTGGCGAGACCGATGCCGTGGGGAAGGTCGGCAGGTTTCTGGCGGGGCTGAAACGAGTTGCGGCAATGGAAGACCAGTTCGCCCTCCGGCGACAAGGTCGCCGAGATGTCAATGAGAATCCCGCTCGACTGCTGGGCCTGGCTGTGCTTGAAGGCATTTTCGATAAATACGATCAGGATCAGCGGAGCGACCCGATAGCCAAAGGTCTGGTCCGGGAGGTCCAGTCGGACCTCCCCGCGCCCTTCTATGTGCAACTCATTCAGCCGGGTAAAATTGGTGAGCTGCTCCAGCTCCTTGGCGAGGGGGACGTAGGCCTCGCGGCAGTCATAGAGCATGTACCGCAGCACTTCGCTCAGTTCCAGAATGATCTCCGGCGTCTTGGGCGAGCGGGTAAGGGCGTAGCTGTAGAGGTTGTTCAGGTTGTTGAAGAGAAAGTGGGGATTAATCTGGGATTTGAGAAACTGCAGCTCGCTCTCGGCCATGGCCGTGCGCAGCGCGTCCACCTCGCGCTGCGTACGCAGTGCGTCCCAGCCAAACTTGAATCCCGACAGGATCGCGATCACAGGCAGCACGTCGAGCAGGGAAGCGAAAACGCCCGGGAATACCTTGCCCCGGGTATCGGGAAAGAAGATTCGCTCCAGGACAAACTCTTCCATCGCAATGGTGAGGGCGATGGTGGCGGTGACCCCTAGCGCAAAGAGCAGGTACTGCTTGGGGTACAGAAAGCGAGGCAACCAAAGGTAGTTGATCAGACCGGCGGCCAGCACATAGTTGAGAAAAAAAGCCAGCTTGTAGGGCTGAAAAGTGGTCTGATGCTGGTCAAATGAATAAAACACAAACACTAAGCCGTGCAGGAGCATTTGGAACAACAGCTCTCGCAGGGGGGAGGGACGGGTCGCAGCCAGGTGGTGGGTCATGCTGCCTATTATCGGGATATCCGCTCTCTGCGGCAAGTCCATCCCGGTAAACGACCGATTGGGCAGGTTCAACGACCACTGTTGGGTCTTCCATCCGGGTAACTGTCGTTTGCCGGGCTCGAATGGTCGTTGAGCGGAAAGATTTTGGATGAACAACAAGGGGCTCCCTATTTGCCGATCGAAAAACAAGTATCCAACAGCTATGAATCACGCACTGATTGTCGTACTGCTTCATCTGCTTCCTGTCCTGCTCTGGGCTCAGGAAGACCTTACGGTAACCGGCCGGGTAGTGGAAGCCGGCTCGGGCCAGCCGCTCGAATATGCTTCGGTCCTCCTGATGACCCCCGAGGGAGAACGCATGGTCACAGGCACCAATACCGATAGCGAAGGTCGTTTTTCGCTGACCAGCGATCGTGCCGATGTTTCGGTGGAGATTCGCTTTATGGGCTTTGAGACCAAGACCCTGACTGGCTTTTCGGTAGAAAATGGGCAGGCGGATCTCGGTGATATCGCCCTGACGCCTGCCGACTATGCCGTCGACGATGTGGAGATCATCGGGGAGCGGTCCAGCACCGAGTTTCAGCTCGACCGGCGGGTCTTCCACGTAGGGCAGGACCTGAGCAGTACCGGCGCCAGTGCCTTGGAAATCCTCAACAACGTCCCCTCGGTCAATGTAAGCATCGAAGGCGTGGTGAGCCTGCGCGGCAGCTCGGGGGTCCAGATCCTTATCAATGGCAAGCCCTCGGTGCTGGCCAGCGACGAGGGCAATGCCCTCGGCACCCTGACCGCCGACATGATCGAGCGGATTGAGGTGATCACCAATCCCTCGGCCAAGTACGATGCCGAAGGAACTTCCGGCATCATCAACATCGTCCTGCGCAAGGAAGAACGCCACGGTCTCAACGGCTCCGCGACCCTCAACACCGGTTGGCCGCACAACCACAGCTTTGGTCTCAGCCTCAACCGCCGCACCGAAAACTTCAACCTCTTCAGCCAGATCGGCGTCGGCTACCGCGAACTGCCACAGCAAGGCCGCAACATCAACCGCAACCTGGTTTCGGGTACCTCCATCGAGTCCGAGGGGACTGAGTACCGCAACGAGCAGTTTTACAACTTCATCCTCGGCACCGATTACTATATCAATGACCACAACGTGATCACCCTCTCGGGCAACTTTGCCTACGAGGTGGAGGATCAGCCTTCGCGCAACGATTTTGTGATGGTCGACGCCGACGGCAATACCCTGGCGAGCTGGTACCGGGAAGAAGTCACCGAGGCGACCAACCCCAAGTGGCAGTATGAGCTGCAGTACAAGCGGGATTTTCCGGAGAATGAAGACCGGGCGCTGCTCTTCAGCGCCATCGGCAGCTTTTTTGGCAAGGACCAGGCTTCGGAGTTTCGCAATACCACCCTCGAGGGCCAGGATTCTGATCTGCTCCAGCAGACCCGCACCAACTTTTCCGAGGCGGAAAACACCATCAAGCTGGACTACACCCACCCCGCGGGAGAGAATTTCACCTTCGAAACCGGTGCCCAGTACGTGCTCAATGACGTGAGCAACGATTTTTCTGTCTCCAACTTCAACGATGGCCAGTGGGTGGTGGACCCCACGCAGACCAACATCTTTGACTGGAACCAAAAAGTGCTCGGCCTCTATGGCACCGGCGCCTACGAAGGCGCCAAGTGGGGCCTCAAGCTGGGGCTGCGCATGGAAAACACCGACCTCAACACCCTGCTGCGCACCACCAACGAAGCCAACGACCAGAACTACAACAACTTCTTTCCCAGCGCCCATACCTCTTACAAGCTTTCGGAGCGGGTGTCGATGCAGGCGGGCTATTCCCGGCGCATCTTCCGGCCCCGGCTGTGGGACCTCAACCCCTTCTTCAACATCCGCAACAACTTCAACATCCGGGTGGGGAATCCCGATCTGCAGCCGGAGTTTACCGATAGCTATGAAGTAGCGGCGATCTTTGCGGCGGAAAACTTCTCCATGAGCAGTGCGCTCTACCATCGCTACACCACCGAGGTGGTCGAGCGGGTATCCTTCTTTGACGAGGGTGTGACCACCGTCATGCCCGTAAACCTCGGCACCAACCAGGCCTACGGCCTGGAAGTGAACGGTAAGTACAGCCTGGGCCGCTGGTTCTCCATCAATGGCGACTTCAACCTCAACTGGTTTCAGCGTCGGGGCGAGCTCAATGGAACTTCCTTTGACTTCAACGGTGATCAGTTCACCACGCGACTGACCAGCAAGTTCAAGTTTCCTAGGGACTGGGACTTTGAAGTTACCGGGCAGTACTTGTCCCGGGTGCGCACCGTTCAGGGGCAGCAATCGGCCAATCTCTTCATGGACCTGGGGCTCCGCAAGAAGATCCTCAATGGCCGCGGCGTCTTCAACTTCAGCGTACGGGATGTATTTGTATCCCGCTTCCGGGAGTTTGTCGTCGAGCAGGATGACTTCTACCTCTATAGCTGGGGCCGCCGGGGTCGCTTCATCACCCTAGGCTTTAGCTACGGCTTTGGCAAAGGCGAGGCCATGGAGTTCTCCGGCCAAAAGCGCTTTTAATATTTCCCCACTCCCCCAACTCCCCACTTCCTACACACCATTTACCTCCCACACTATGGCAACTGGCAAAACCATGACCTGGATGCGCGTTATCCACCGCTACCTGGGTTTCTTTCTTGCGGGCATCATGGGCGTTTACGCCCTGAGCGGCACCGTGATGATCTTTCGCAACACCGATTTTCTCAAACGGGAAAAACAGGTCACCCGCAGTCTGGACCCGGGCCTCGAGGGCGAGGCCCTCGGCCGGGCGATGCGCATGCGTGGCTTTCGCGTCGAAAAGCAAGAAGGTGACCTGATCTACTTTGCGCAGGGGACCTATAACCAGGCCACCGGCGAGGCGATTTATACCGAAAAGCGCTTGCCGGTGCTCATCGAAAAGATGGAAGGTATGCACAAGGCGACTTCTGACCGCCCCCTTTTCTGGATGAACATCTTTTTTGGGGCATCGCTGCTCTTTTTTGTCGTGTCTTCCTTCTGGATGTTTCGCCCCAAGACCTCGATTTTCAAAAAAGGCCTCTACTTCACCGCCGGTGGCGTGCTGCTGATGGTGATTATGTTGTGGGTGTAGGGGCTTGGTAGCCGGGGGCTGGTTAATGGTTATGCACCTGGCGATACCGCCCGATCAGCAGCGGGATGCCCATACTCAGCCAAAAATCGGCGCTCACATAGCCGCCCGACATGCCACCATGGTCGAAGGCTTCCACAAAGAAGTCTTGACCTGAGGCAAGGGCTTGCCCGCCCGTCAGCGCTTCGATGCGCTGGAGCAGTTGGGCGTGAAAGGCCTGTTCGGTGCGGCTGGCGGGCAAATAGGAGAATGCATCTTCCAGCGCCGCCCAGAGCGGCGCGTCCCCCCTCAGGCCATACTGGAAGGGCCGCCGCCGGAAGAGGCAGTCGAGATGGGCTGGCGGCTTGCCGATCGGCAAGCCCTCCCGGCTATCCAGCAGGATGCGCCTCGCCCTATCTTGCTGGTTGTAGTCCCGGATGCGCCTGCGGAAGCGGGAAGCCGCTTCCGGGAAGCGCTGCTCAAATACCGGAAATTCGTATAAAATCAGGAATTCGGGCATCTGCTCGCTGAAGGACTCCCAAAGGGGCTCCTCGTCGCGGCCAGAGGCCGCCGGGTTCTTCAGGATAGCCTGGAGCTGCGCTTGCAGCTCGGGGAGGCTGGCGACCTGAATCAGGTCGAGGCATTCGATGTGGTAGGAGTGGGGCATGGGAAAAAGGATTTTCCTTGGGGTCGATTATACGATCCCCAAGTTCATTCCTTTTCTTGCTGATGACAAGGCATTTTATTTGGGGGCGCTCCTTACTCCACTGGCGTCTCAATATTGGCCATGGCGACCCACTGCTGGTTCCAGTTGCCAAAAGGAAACTTCCCGAACTGCTTGTCCAGGCCCTTGCTGGGGCAGTCACAGTTGCCGCTGGAGCGGGAGGCCGGGTAGCGGGTGTTGCGGCCGTGCATCATAGTGTATTCCACCACGTTGCCGTTTTCGTCTTTTTCGACGGAGGTTACCACCGCGATGTGCATGATCTTGCCATTAATGCCATCATGGACAAAGTTGCCGTTGGGATTGGTCAGCAGATCAATGGTGATGTTGTTGTACTGCTCGTCGGTGCGTCCAAAGAACATTACACAACCAGGCTTGACCATATTCATGGCGGCCTTGCCGTCCCGGACAATGTAGAGGTTGTCGTGCTCATGGTACCAGTAGGCGATGTGCCGGGAGGAACGCACCGAGGCGTATTCCGGGAACGTAAAGCGGGCGGGATCCCGGAAGGCCGGGATGTGGAGCTTGACGCTATCTTTTAGTTTGTGATAGATCCCCGAGCAATCCTGGCCGAGTGAGCTTACATAGGCGAGCTTTTGGGCCTCCATATTGCGGGCCACGGTTTCGAGCAGGGTCGCGAGTGAGCCATCCTGTACAGCATGGGGGCGCAGGCCGCCGCCAGTGGGGGCGGGGGTCGGAGCGGGCTCCGGCTCTGGCTCTGGCTCAGCTGCGACGGTGTCGGCAGGGGTCGTATCCGTGACGGCGGGCTGTTCCACTACGGGAGGAGTGGTCGGCTTCTCGGGCTTGTCGCTCGAGCAGCCATAGAAGGTCATTGGAAGGACCAGGAAAGCAAGTGCACATGCGGTGAGGATGGGGGATACGTTCTTCATCGTAGGGGGAATAAGGGAAAGGTATTTGCCTAGAAAATGGAAAAGCAGATCAGAGAGTCATGCGTATCTATTGCGAGGGGTGGTTGCGCCTCCGCCATAAATAGATAGCGGTTGTCCAGGCCAGATGCGCTTGGGCAAAAGACCCACGCGGGGCGACTAGCGACCAGGCCAATGACAAGACAAAGTGTTTTCCAAGTATCCCACAAGCCGCTTTTTCCTTTGGAATGGGAGGTTCCAGAAGAAAAATTCAATACTTGCTTAACCAATTATACAAAGGTTCATCCGAAAGCGCAAAACTTTCGATGATTTTAAGTAAGTGGCCTTGTGGCAGGGCGGGGAAAAGCGGGTTGTCGCCCGGTCTTCCAGGCTGGGTCAGGGCTCCATCCCGGGCTGGAAGACCGGGGTGCAAAATTCTGATGGCCCCCGGGGAAATTCCTCATTTCCCCTCTTTCTCCAGCCGTTCCATTCGATATCGCACCATCCGCAGGATCAGGTCGCGAGGCAGCGCATCCTGGATAGAAAACTGCACCGAGCCTTTGCCTTGCTCATAGCCGGCCAGTTCCTGGGCAAAGTGGCTGATGACCGCAGGACTCGGGTAAAATCCCACATGCCGGGCATAGCCGGCGATCAGGATCTGCTGATCTCGCTTTCCGCCGGGGACCAGGGCGTAGGCCGGGATGTTGTAGTTGATCCGCTCCTCGGCCTGCGGAGCGACCTCCAGGATGAAGGCGCGGAGTTCCAGGAGCCTGGGTAGCGTCTGGCTGGGTTGGGCGGCCCAGTAGGCCTCGACGGTTGAGAAGAGGGTGTCATTGCGCATGGGGAGGGCGATGGATGGGGTAGGTTGTCTCAACCTACTCATTTTTCCGGAAAGCCGCTTTGTCTTCCTGCCGACATGTTGGCTACCAATCGATTATTTATTTTCCGGAAAAAGCATGTCCGGGATGATCAGAACCCTCCAGTGGGCGGGATTTCTTTTTTCGCTTGTGTGTTATGCCAGCCTGTTGCCGGCCCAGTCAGAAGTAGATGCCGGTTCAGGCCATCTGCAGGCGGATGGTTATACGCCTGATCGAAAGTTCGCTGCCTATCCCAGTGTCATCTATACCCCCGAAACCAGCTTTGACCTGGGCATCACCATGGTGCTGCTGTGGCATGCGCGCTACCAGGGAGGCCAGTCTCGCCTCAACGAGGTGATCGTGTTTCCGTTTTACACCCTGAAGAAGCAATACGGATTATCCACCCGCCACATTCTGGTGACGCGGGAAGAGCAATGGTTTTTTTACGGTCGCAACCGGTTCCAGCATTTCCCGCTACTGTACTATGGGTCGGGGCGGCAATCTGATCCCGCCGGGGCCAGTGTGCTGACGGCCGATTACCTGATTTCCCAAAACCGCTATCTGAAAAGAGTGGCCGCCAATACCTTTGTGGGGCTCCAATCCAACGTCCAATGGCTGGCGAATGTGTCCATGGAGGCGCAGGCCGGGGGGCCTCTGATGCCCATGCCGGATGGTGGCGAAGGCAACCTTACGGTGGGCCTGGGTGCTGCCGCCGTTTATGATTCGCGACAAAATCTGCTGAACGTACGTGAAGGCCTTTTGGTCGAACTGGGCTACCTGGCCTTCCAGCCGGCCTGGGGTAGTGATTTTGATTTTTCCACCTGGAACTGGGATATCCGGGGCTACCAAAAAGCCTGGCGCGACAATCAGGTATTGGCCTGGCAGCTGGCGGGCCAGCTTACCAGCGGGGATGCCCCCTTTAACCAACTAGCCGCCGTAGGCGGCGAGTCGCTGCTCCGGGGCTATTATTTTGGGCGTTTTCGGGACCGGCAGTATGTGGCCGGTCAGGTTGAGATGCGCTGGCTGCCTTTTTCCTTCTCCAAACGGATCGGGGCGACTGCTTTCCTGGCTACGGGATGGGTCTCCGACCCTGTAAAGGAGCTTTTTTCCGGTCCCCCCATCGCCGCCGGAGGCATTGGCCTACGGTACCTCCTCTTTCCCAAGAAGGACATTTTTGCCCGGCTGGACATGGGCATCACGCCAGAAGGCACGGGATTTTATATTTACTTGGGGGAGGCGTTTTGATGCTGGAACCTGTCCCTACTGCATGGGGGCAAGCGCAAAGGCCACCGCCGGCCTTTCCTGACCGACCAGAGATTTGGGGACTTCCACCACCAACTGCTCGCCTTCAATGCGCCATTTCACCGACTTGCCGGTTTCCAGGCAGGTGATCTGTTGCCCCCGGCCCGGCAGATGGCCGGCCCAGCGAATGTCCCGGGGTACCGCTTCGCCCTCGGGTAGCAGATGGGTGGCATAGGTCGTTTCGCCCTTGCCGGTAAAGAAGGTCTGCCCATCCTGGTACCGGTCCACGGCCCGGGTGCCGTAGAGGGCCTCGCCATTCGTCTCCAGCCAGGCCCCGATGGCCTGCAGGCGCTGCTCCACCTCCAGTGGGAAGGTGCCATCGGACTGGGGGCCGATGCCCAGCAGCAGGTTGCCGCCTTTGGCGACCACCTCGACCAGGGTATGAATCACTGTGGTGGGCGACTTGAGCGGGTCGTTGGGCACATAGCCCCAATTGTTGCCCAAGGGGAGGCAGCTCTCCCAGGGGTGGTCCAGTTTGGTGTCGGGGATGCGCCGCTCGGGCGTCAGGTAGTTTTCGTAGGGACCGTGCACGGTGCGGTCGGCGATGATGAGGCCCGGCTGGGCCTTGCGGCCCATCTCGGCAATCGCCGGCATGTCGATCTCCTGGCTCCAGTCGGGGATGGGCGCGCCCCAGGCGCGCACCTCGTCATTGACGGTGTGTTTGGGCCGGATCCAGCCGCCATCCAACCAAAGGATGTCGATGGCACCATAGTCCTGCATCAGTTCCTGAATCTGGGCAAAGGTGAAGTCCTGGAAGGCTTTCCACTTCTCGGGGTACTTCAGGATGTTGTAGTTGGGGTTGCGGTTGGGGGTGGCATACTTGTCCCACCAGAAATCCTGCGAATGCCAGTCGGGCTTGGAAAAATAGGCCCCGATCATGAGGCCTTCCTGCCGGTAGGCCTCGAAGACGTGGTAGGCCACATTGGCCTTGGGGTGGTGGCGAAATGGCCCAGCCGTGATCTTGTAGTCCGATTGCCGGGTATCAAACATGGCAAAGCCGTCGTGATGCTTGGTGGTGAAGACCAGGTATTTCATCCCGGCCTCGCGGGACACCCGGGCCCAGCGCTCGGGATTGAAATTCACCGGGTTGAAGATGTTGCTCAGGTTCCAGTACCAGCGCTTGAAATCGCTGTAAGACATGCCCTCGGGACGGGTGATCCAGTCCTCGGAGCAGAGGGCCCAGGACTCGATCATGCCGGGCACGGCATAGACGCCCCAGTGGATGATGATGCCAAACTTGAGGTCCTGCCAGGTCTCCAGCTTGGCCTGCACCAGCGGGTCGCTGGGGACCTGATAGGTGCTGGAGGTGCCGTGGATGTTGTCGGTCTGCGCCAGGCTTAGGCCAGGGAAACATAGCAGGAGCAGAAATAGGGGGGAAAGAAATCCTTTTTTCACGCCCAAAAGTTACAGAATTTCCTTGATTCTGTATCTGAAAGGGACAATGCAAAATCTGGGGGCTTGTAGGAACGGCTGTGCAAGCCAATGGAAATGATTACCAGAGCCCCTCGATGGGCCGGAGCCGACTCACCAGGAGCAGTGCCCAGGAGAGTCGGCTTGCGGAATGCTTTTGTCCTTACTCGCGACCAAAAGATATGGCAAAAAACGCGGCGTCCCTAGTGCTCTATCAAGTTAAAAATGATGGGTATGCGGTCGCAGATTTTTTCG
>RFHL01001273.1 GCA_003696875.1 Bacteroidota bacterium
AAATTAAGCTATTATGATTTTATAATATTAAATTGTTTTTTATCTTTGCCTCCGCGACTGGCACGGCGCGTCAGCTGGGTTGTATATCCCCATAGGGATAAAAGCCGTATCTCTTCTGGAGCAAAACGGGCGAAGCGTCGGCCGGCAGATACTTGCTCCTAAACAATTTGTGGACTTTGGCCTTTTCATCTTCTTCACTCATTTCGTCTATATCATCCCAATCCACGCTTTCATTATGAAACCATCAATCGCTTTATTTCTTTGGGTGTTTGCGGTGGCTACGCTGGCCTGTGGCCAGAGTGCAGGTCCCGCAGAGCAAGTGCTCGCCCCGGCGGCCTATCAGGCCGCGATTGAGGCGGAGTCTTCGCTCCAGCTGGTAGATGTGCGCACTGCGCCCGAATTTGCCCAGGGCCACCTGGCTCAGGCGATCAACATTGATATGCGGCAGTCGGGTTTTGTGGCGAACATGGAGCAACAGGTCGCCAAGGACAAGCCGGTATACGTCTACTGCCGCTCGGGGCGGCGTAGCGCGGCGGCTGCCCAAATGCTGCGGCAGGCTGGCTACACCGAGGTATATGACCTCCAGGGAGGAATTCTGAACTGGACGGCCGCTAAGATGCCTGTCGCGCAGCCCTGATCAGGACCGCGCTTTGTGTTTTGTATTTCTTTATCCAACTCACCATGAATCTTCTCAATCAGGGCGGACTCCTGCTCATGCTTTGCCTCACCCTCGGCTTGGCGCCCTTTTATCCGGAACCTCATATCTGGGGAAAAATCCAGTGGGTCATGGGCGGAGCTGTGGGCATGCAACCCATGGACTGGTTTGACCTGGTACTGCACGGGACCCCCTGGGTCCTCATGGGTAGATTCTTGATCCTCAAATCCTTGGGAAAAATATGATCGAATGGCTCACTCAACCCTGGAGCTGGTGGTTTTCTGGCATCATGATCTCCGGGGTGATGCTCGCGCTGCTTTTCTTCGGGAAAAGTTTTGGGGTATCTGATACCCTCCGTGCCGCCTGTGCCATCGGCGGAGCTGGTCGAAGGATTTCCTTTTTTAACTACGACTGGAAAAATGGCCTCTGGAACATTGTGTTCATCACCGGGGCGGTGATCGGGGGCTTTATCGCTCACCAATTCCTTGGTGGGGCAGAAAACGGGGTCCGAATCAGCGAGGCTACCCTTCAGGACCTGACCGCCATGGGCGTGCAGGCAGACACCTCTACGCTGGCCCCAACGGACATTTTCAGCTGGGAAAACCTCTTTACCCTGCAAGGACTCATCTTCATGGTTGGAGGGGGCTTTCTCGTCGGCTTTGGGGCCCGCTATGCGGGTGGCTGTACCTCCGGACACGCCATTTCCGGCCTCTCCAATCTACAGCTTCCTTCCCTCATTGCGGTAATTGGTTTCTTCATCGGAGGCCTTCTGATGACGCATCTCATCCTGCCGGTTTTCCTGAGTTGGTAGATTTCCACGGCAAAAACACATGAAAAAATACCTAAGCTTTCTGATCATAGGCATCGTCTTTGGCATCACGATGACCAAATCGGAGGCCATTTCCTGGTACCGGATTCAGGAGATGTTTCGCTTCCAGGCCTTTCACATGTACGGGATCATTGGCACCGCCGTGTTCCTGGGAGCTATTTCGGTAGCCCTGATCAAGCGTCTCGGCATACGAGACCTGCGCGGCAACCCGATTACCTTCAACGATAAGCAGATGAGCATTCCCCGTTATCTGTTTGGAGGGTTCATCTTCGGGCTGGGCTGGGCTCTGAGTGGGGCATGTCCGGGCCCTATGTATACCTTGCTGGGCAATGGCATGCTCGTTTTTATCGTCGTGATAGGGAGCGCCATCCTTGGCACCCTGGCCTATGGCGCGCTGCGCAGCAAGTTGCCACATTAACCGATGGGGTAGCATAGCCAGGGGCCTCGTCCCCTGGCTTTCTCTTACATCTTCTTTTTTCGACTCATACCACCATGAACATCAAATCCTGGATTCCGATTTTTTCCTGGCTGCCGACCTACCGGCGTGATCAATTGCGGGGGGATATGTCAGCGGGGCTTACCGTAGGGGTGATGCTGATTCCCCAAGGTATGGCTTATGCCATGATCGCCGGTATGCCTCCGATATATGGCCTGTATGCCTCCATTGTTCCGTTGATTCTCTATGCCATCTTCGGCACCTCCCGACAACTGGCCGTAGGGCCGGTGGCGATGGTTTCCCTACTCGTCGCAGCCGGGGTTGGGCAGTTGGCCGAGACAGGGTCTGATGACTTTATCGCTCTGGCCATCATGCTGGCCTTCATGGTGGGCCTGATTCAGCTGGGGCTGGGGGTGTTCCGACTGGGTTTTTTGGTCAATTTTCTCTCGCATCCAGTCATAAGCGGCTTTACCTCCGCGGCGGCCCTGATCATAGGCCTCAGTCAGCTCAAGCATCTGCTGGGCGTCGACATTCCCCGGAGCAACTACATCCATGAGATCCTGATTCAGGCAGCTGGAAAACTAGGGGCCGTCTCTGTGCCCACCCTGCTGATCGGGCTGGGCGGGATCGCCACCATATTGCTGGTCAAGCGATCTAGTAAAATAATCCCCGGACCATTGGTGGCGGTGGTTTTGGGTATTTTGGTCGTCTGGCTGGGGGGGCTGCAGGATATGGGGGTCAAGATTGTGGGCGAAGTTCCTTCCGGACTGCCGGCCTTTCAGTTGCCGGCCTTCGACTTGCAGGCGCTGGGCGATCTGTTTCCGATCGCCCTCACGATTTCGCTGGTCGGCTTCATGGAATCCATTGCCGTGGCCAAGGCCGTACAGACCCGCCACAAGGACTATGAGGTGGTGGCCAATCAGGAGCTAATCGGCCTCGGCGCCGCCAATATTGGCGGGGCTTTCTTCCAGGCCTTCCCGACGACCGGGGGCTTTTCCCGCACGGCAGTCAACGATCAGGCTGGTGCCAAAACGGGCATGGCTTCGATCATCAGCGCGGTGCTGATCGCGATCACCCTGCTATTCCTGACCCCGCTCTTTTACTTCCTGCCCAAAGCCACCCTGGCCAGCGTGATCATGGTTGCCGTCTTTGGCCTGATCGACTGGAAAGAAGCGGTACATCTCTGGAAGGCCAAGCGGGATGACTTCTTTATGCTGCTGGCGACCTTTGTGGCTACCTTGGGCCTGGGGATCGAAGAGGGCATTTTGGTGGGCGTCGCCCTGTCGATCGCCATGGTGATCTACCGGAGCTCTTATCCGCACATCGCGGTGCTGGGCCGGGTGCCTGGTACCACACAGTACCGCAACATCGAGCGCTTTCCCGAAGTGGAGCAAGACAAAGAGGTGCTGATCGTACGTTTGGACGCCCAGTTTTACTTCGCCAACATCCAGTTTTTGAAAGATCGGCTGGATAGGCTGATCCGGGAGCAGGTACCCCCTCCGAAGGCGCTGATCCTGGATGCTGCGGCCATCAACGCCATCGACTCGAGCGCCATGCATGCCCTGGAGGACTGGATCAAGGAGTACGGCAGCCAGAAAATCGACGTGTTGCTGAGCGGGGTGAAAGGGCCCGTGCGGGACACCTTGAAAAGATCCGGTCTGATGGACCGGCTCGGCAAAGAACGCTTTTTCCTGCGGGTACATGATGCGATGGGGTACCTGAAAGGTGCTTCTGAGGCCCAACTCCACACCGAAGTGGCCACGCAGAGCAATGTGGTGCCAACCCACGTCTAAGCCCAATCCTGACATGCAAGCATTTTGGAACCAACGATACTCGGAGCCTGCATATGCCTACGGCACGGCGCCCAATGATTTCCTGGCGCAGGAGCTGGCCCAGCTACCTGCCGGCCGGCTGCTGCTACCGGCAGAGGGCGAGGGCCGCAATGCCGTCTGGGCAGCCCGACAGGGCTGGACGGTCAAGGCTCTGGACTACAGCGAAGCCGGCCAGCGCAAAGCGCTGGACCTGGCCCAACGCGCCCAGGTGACGATCGACTATGATGTGGTGGACCTGAGCGAGGTCCGGCTTGAGCAGGAGCAGTTCGATGCCATCGGTCTTGTCTTTGTGCACCTGCCGCCGGCCGTGCGGCAGCACCTTCATAGGGAGGTCGTTCAGGCCCTGCGACCTGGAGGACATCTGATCATGGAGGCCTTTGCCCCGGGGCAGCTGGGCCGCCGTTCTGGCGGCCCTCAAGATCTGGCCCTCTTGTACGATGAAAATCTGCTGCGAGCAGATTTTCAGGAGTTGGAATGCCTGCAGATAGAGACCCGTCTTCGCCATCTGGACGAAGGGCCTTTCCATCAGGGAGAGGCGTCTGTCGTGCAGCTGCGCATGCGAAAGCGTATGGCGGACTAGATCTTTTGGTTTATGGCACCTCTCGGGGTGCCTTTTCTTTCATACACACGCACTCTTTCCCATGAATCAGGCGCTCTTATACAAGATCTTTCCGTTTCTGGGGTGGTGGCCCATGGTCAATCGAAACACCCTCCGAGCCGATTTTCTCGCTGGCATTACAGGAGCCATCATCGTGCTCCCACAGGGGGTGGCTTTCGCCATGATTGCCGGTATGCCGCCTGAATACGGCTTGTATACGGCTATGGTGACCCCGGTCATTGCGGCCCTCTTTGGCTCCTCCTTTCACCTCATTTCCGGTCCCACGACGGCCATTTCCATCGTGGTCTTTGCGGCCATCAGCCAGTTTGCGGATCCGGGTAGTGCCGATTACGTACGCCTTGCGCTGGCGCTCACCTTTATGGCGGGGGCCATACAACTGGTACTGGGACTGGCCCGGATGGGCACCCTCATCAATTTTGTTTCTCACTCGGTGGTGATCGCCTTTACTGCCGGGGCGGCCTTGCTGATTGCGACCAGCCAACTCAAGCATGTGATGGGGATCGAAGTGCCCCGGGGGCTGCCTTTTCTGGAGAATTGGAGCCACCTCTTCCGGGGGATTGGACAAACCAATCCTTATGTGCTTGCGGTGGGCCTTGGTACGCTACTGTCGGCGATACTTTTCAAGCGCTTTCTGCCCAAGCTCCCCAACATGCTGTTGGCGATGGTTTTTGGCTCCGTGCTGAGCCTGGTCCTGGACGGGGAGGCTCATGGCGTGGCCCTGGTAGGGCAGTTGCCTGCCCACCTGCCTTCGCCCTCTATGCCTGACATCAGCGAGCGCACCATCCGCCTGCTCGCGCCCAACGCCTTTGCCATCGCGCTCCTGGGCTTGATAGAAGCGGTTTCCATTGCCCGGGCTATTGCGACCCATACGCAGCAGCGCATCGATGGCAATCAGGAGTTTATTGGCCAGGGGCTGTCCAATCTGTTTGGTAGCTTTTTTTCCAGCTACGCGGGTTCGGGGTCCTTTACCCGCTCGGGGGTCAACCATCAAGCCGGGGCCAAGACCCCGATGGCCGCCGTCTTTGCCGCAGTGCTGCTCGCTCTGGTGCTGCTGCTGGTGGCCCCGCTGACCGCTTATCTGCCCATGCCCGCCATGGGGGGTATCATCTTGCTAGTGGCCTATAATCTGGTCGACTTTCGCCATATCAAAAGCATCCTGAAAACCAGCCGGACTGAGACCGCTGTTCTGATCATTACTTTTGGGTCTACGCTCTTGCTGGAGCTGGAATTTGCCATTTATATCGGGGTCTTTCTGTCTCTTATTTTTTACCTGCAGCGTACCTCCAAGCCCCGCATCGTGGAGATGGCCCCCAATCCTGCCTCGGAGAAACGCAAGTTTGCCAATGTGGCGATGGTGGACGTCAAGGAGTGTCCCCAGCTCAAGATCATCCGGATTGATGGCTCGCTCTTTTTCGGGGCGGTAGATCATATCGGGGGTCAGCTGGCGCAGATTACCCATGAAGAATCGACCCATCGCAAGCTGCTTATTCTCGCCAGCGGCATCAATTTTCTGGACATGAACGGGGCCGAGTTGCTGGTGCAGGAGGCCAGGCGACTGCGTAGCATAGGGGGAGATTTGTATATCGCCGGTCTTAAGCTCCCGGGCCGGGAGCTGATGGCCAAGGGGGGATTCAAGGAGGACATCGGTGAGGATCACTTTTTCACCTCCAAGCAGGAAGCCCTGGCCCGGATGTATCTGGCCTTTAATCCCCAAATATGCGCGAGCTGCCAGGCCAGGATCTTTCAGGAGTGCGAGACCCCGCCGCAGGGTAGGGGAGAGGGAGAGAAACAGGCAGAAGCTGCCAATGGGTAGGCGCGTCTCGCACGAAGGACAGCCCCAAGCCATATCCCGTACGCACCCCGCTGGCTCGCTGCCAGCGGGGTGCGTTTTCTCATTTCCGGCTCTGTGTTTTCGCATTGTCCTTGTGTGCTGTAACCTTCATCTTTGCCATAC
>RFHL01001274.1 GCA_003696875.1 Bacteroidota bacterium
CTACCTGGAAATAAGACTGTTCATGGAGGAAAACAACCTGACCGACGAGGACCTCCGTGAAATCCTGGGAAGGCAAGGAGGTTTTACCTAGTTTTCAACTACTATGGATTTTCCACCTGGAAAGGCCGGCTGCTCTATCTCGATGATCTGGTGGTGCGGGAGGCCTACCGGCAACAGGGCATCGGCCGCCGCCTGATGGCGGCGGTGATTGAGGAGGCTCACCGTACGGGAGTTCGACAGATGCGTTGGCAGGTTCTTGACTGGAATAGCCCAGCGGTGGATTTCTACCGCAGTCTTGGGGCTGCCATCGACACCGATTGGTACAACTGCCGGTTGTCCCAGGCGCAGATTGCCAAACTGGTGGAGTAGATTCAACGCACACATCCCGATGTCTTGCCATCCTCCCACTGGGTAGCTTTCCGCTGCAGAAAATCCTATTTTGTCTCTTCCTCGATACCCAACTACCTGCCGATTGCTACGTAATGGTCTGGAGCCCATCCACGTTTTTCCCGCTTCATCCTTACCTGCCGCTATGTCTGACCGCACCTTTGAACTCGTAGCGCCTTACCAACCTGCCGGAGATCAGCCCGAGGCCATCCGCCAGCTCACCGAGGGCCTCCAGAATGGAGAGCCGCATCAGACGCTCCTCGGGGTTACCGGTTCGGGCAAGACCTTTACGGTGGCCAACGTGATCGCCCAGGCCAACCGACCCACCCTGATCATCAGTCACAACAAAACGCTGGCGGCCCAGCTCTACGGGGAGTTTAAAGAGTTTTTTCCCAACAACCTCGTCGAGTATTTCATCTCCTACTACGACTACTATCAGCCAGAGGCCTTTATTCCCACCACCAATACCTACATCGAGAAGGATCTATCCATTAACCAGGACATTGAGAAGCTGCGCCTCCGGGCCACCACGGCCCTCGTATCGGGCCGGCGGGATGTCATCGTGGTTGCTTCGGTTTCCTGCATATACGGCATCGGGCGCCCCGAGGACTTCGAGGCGAATATCTATTATGCCGACATCGGGCAGGTCATCACCCAGAACCAATTTCTGGACAAGCTGGTCAAGCTCTTTTACAGCCGTAGCCAGGCCAAGCTGGAACCCGGGCAATTTCGGGTGAAGGGGGATACCATCGATGTGTATCCGGCCTACGACGACAACGCTATCCGCTTTCTCTTTTTCGGCGATGAAATCGAAGGCATCCAGCGCTTTCACCCTGGCTCGGGACGTAAG
>RFHL01001275.1 GCA_003696875.1 Bacteroidota bacterium
ATGGACCCGGAGCATCCAGAAGCCTATTACTATAAAGCGCTCGCCTTCGCCCGCTTACAGGGAACCCTGCCGGCTACCCAATGCCTCGCACAGGCCCGGGACCGGGGCCTGCCCCGGGAAGCCGTCGCCCAGCTCAGTGCCCTCCTGCCACACCTTGATCCCTGAGAGACGGGCGCTCCCGCTTCCCCATTCGCCCAGAATCCGGGGAGGACCCTTTTCTCTCCGAAACCATTCACCCAAACGAAACATCCGCTCCGGCTAAAAATCGCCCCGTTTATTCCTTCTTGGCTCATCCTCAGCCCGAAAGCCTGTATACTTGTAAGGTCAGCTGATGGCAAGCCGCCATCTGTTTTTGCCAAGCGGACCTGAGCCGAGTTCACGGTACCAATTGGCCATGAAAACCAGGGCCGAGGAAAATGATTCTCCCGATGGGATCGAGTCACCCGGCTTTTCGAGCAAGGGGCCGGGGTCGACTCTCCCAATGGGATCGAGTCCCCTGGCTTTTTTTCATATTCGTACCCGCTACCCAACAAGCCATACGCCCGGGCGCACAAGCAGGCGCACCCGGGCGTACGTATAAGAATGTGTGCCTTGGAGACAGCGGCGAATTTTTAGCGTATGCCCAACTCATCGAGCCGCTCGGCGGCTTCGAGGAAGTTGGCGGCGCGAGCCTGCTTGAGGGTCTGAATGGCCGTCACCGTATCCCGGGCGGTCTGTCGCAAGAGCAACAGATGTCCATAGAGGTATTGCCCGGCAGGCCAACCCTGCACGGCAGCTTTCTGGGCATACTTGAGGGCGCTGGCGGCATCTTTTTCCCCAGCCAACCCCGTATGATAGAGGTATGCCAGCAAATAATTGCCCGAGCCATCGAGGACCGGAGCGGCGGCTTGTAGGTTCTGGGCACTCACGCGGTACTCATAGCTGGACTCACTGGTACGCGCCTTGCTAAACAGGCGCTTACCGGCATCCATGCGGCGAATAAGCTCTGCTTCCTGCTCCGCCGAAAGGGTATTTTCCACCAGGCTGGTGCGTTCGCCTTCGGGGGTTGCGAGACGGCTGGTCCGGGGGTCTGGCTGAGAGGGGGTGGGTTCGGTCGTGCTCTGCTCTTCCCGCGGCGCCAGGGAACGCGTGCGGGTGGGCTGAGGTTGAGCGGGCTGAGTAGACTCGGCCAACTGCTCACCAGCAGACGTATCAGCGGCCTCCTCGGCGGCAGCCGCGAGGATACGGGTACATTCCGCCACCCGGGCCTGCGCCTGGGCGTAGCGATATTGCTCTACCTGCCCATTGAGTTCAGGGCTCTCCAGCAGCCGGAAGGCTGCTTTATAGTTGGTGATAACGGCCTCGCAGTCACGGGCATCCCGGTCGTAGGACAAATCCCCTAGGCCCAGGTGGGCCAGCGCCAGTTTGTTTTCCGGAATGCGAATAGGAGCACTGGAATCGGCTGGCACCGCCCGGGCGGCGCGGTCATAGGCATCGAGGGCCTCAGCCCAGTCGCCGGCCTCGAAGTACCGCTCAGCCTCGGCGAGATAGGTCTCGGCCGGCTCGGTGAGGGCCTCCTCACCCTCCACAGCTCCAAGAGCCAGTGCCTTCCCCTTGAGGCGGGCGGCCTCTTCCCGTTCGTGCTCCGTGGCCCCGGCGTCATAGGCACTGTCAAACATCGCCGCCGCCTCGGTGTGTTGGTTATTGGCCATCAGGGCCTCGCCCTGGGCGAGATAGCGCTGGTAAGGCTGCTGCCGGCTGTTGCTCCACCACAAAAGGACTACCACGGCCAGGGTAGCAAGGATGAGGGCCGCAAAGAGGATGTTTCGCCAGAGGGCGGGACTCCCCCCCGCAACGGCCATTTCTTCTTCGTCAGCAGGCGGAGGCGTGGTCGCGGGGTCGCCACCGGCCACAGGCGGAGGGGGCACAGCCGCCATACCTTCGACCCGGTCGACCTGGATGAGGTAGCAGGAAAAATCTTCCTGGGCAAAGCCCTGGCTCAGGTTCCGGATCTCCTCGACCAAGGCCTCTGGCTTGGTATTTTCCTCCGGCTTGAGCATCGTATTGAGGGTGTTGCGGTCTACGTGCTCACCGATGCCCCGGGTAGCGAGAAAGAAATAGTCCGAGGCTGCGATCTGGTCGGCAGGGATCTGCTTGAGGTGCAGCCGCTGCGGCTTTTCGGTGCCTGAGATACGCGCCTTGGCATCGAAGGGGACGCCTTCGGTCACCGATACCAGGCGCTGGGCCCGGTAGTCGTAGCGATAGAGCATGACCTCCCCCACCCAGGCAAAGGTGATCTGCTCTTCACCCAGATGCAGAAGCCCCAGGCTGGTGCACATGTCTTTGCTGTCCGGGTGGGCAGCCTTGTAATTGCTGAGGGCTTCCTCGGCATTGCGCAAGGCTTCATCCAGCACCTGGCTGGTGAGGCCCTTCTGGACCGCCTGTCCGGCAAAAAACTTGGCCAGATTCAGGGCGACCTGCTTGGCCGCCACCTCGCCCCCGCTCCCCTCCCCGTCGCAGACGTAAAAAAAACGTTCGCCCGGATTGGTGGTATTTAGCAAGGGGTACACGAAGTCCTGATTTAGCCCAGAACTTCCGGCTTCATTCAAGCCTACCGGCTGTTTGATGAGGATTTTCATGCCTGCCAATATAGTTTAAATTCAGGAAATATCCTGCCATTTCGTGGTATAAGTGGCCGGAAAAAGCGCCCCCAAGGGTCCAAAAAGGCGTTCGCCCTGTCCAGGGCATGGACAGGGCGAAGGGGGATCCTTACATCGGCTGGCTTAAGGCAGATTGGGGATGGAGCGAATCCGGTTGCGGAAGTAGGTGAGGGAGCGCCCGCTCCCGGGGCCCGTCTTCAGATTGGGAAACTCATCCAGCAGTCGCTGCACCTCATCGAGGGACAACTGCCGACTACGGCCGGTTGTGTTGTTGTGCACCGCCCACTTTTCTGCGCTTTTGCGAATGTAGTACATAAAGAATCGGTGTTAGGTTGGGGAGCGATAAGGAACGTGAGGGGAGAGCAGCAGGATTTTTATCACAAATTGCTGGCATACAGTATATTGATAAAATCACAAACGCCTTACTGGCTATCCCCCCAGGCAGCCCAAGGGCTGACTTATCAGGCAACACATAGCAGGTCGGGATGTAGCAGACAACGACTTTTTTCAGAATAAGATACCCAATGGATAACATATATGGTTAATGGCTGATGTACGAAAGCTGGCCGGGTGGTGTTATAGGCCAGGGAGGAAATGAGGCCAAATCCTCCTGAGCCGGAGGGCCGGATCCGGCCCCAAAAGGGGCGTTTTTTTCAAAATTGACTGACCCACAATCCAGTAAAGCCTGGCTTGTCATTGGGAAAAGGGGACTTTCAGCCGGACGGATGGAGAACCAGGCTTCCATCTGCCATGTAAGGTTTTTCCTAAAATGATCTCGAAAGGAGGCCACCTTGTCTCCAGGCACCGGGTCATTGGGGGAGCATCCCCTGGCATGTTTCTCCTGGCTCTCCCCAACACCGACCGGCTTGCAGGCGTACAGCTCATATCCCAGTCATAGGCCACTGGGCGCATACTTGAGCCCTTTGGCATATCCTTTGCGACCGGGGTCTGGGGGATTGCCATCTTTCTTCCTTGCCGCTATTATCTATTATTCCAGACCATTCCAGACCATTCCAGACCAGACGCCTTGGACCTTCTGCCGCGAATACATACATTTCCGCGAATTGGAAATTCGGACCCGGGTCCCCATTTTTATTCTCAAAAATCTCCCCAATGAGTAAACGACTGCTTGCCCCTGCTCTGGCATTGTGCTTCCTGCTGCTGGGGCACATTGGACTCCAGGCACAGTTATCGCCCTACTATGACTTTCTCCATCTGTACGAAGAGGCCGTAGAGCTCTTTGACAAGAGCAAGTACGGTGCCGCCCAGAAGCGCATAGACGCCTTTCTGGAGCATGAGGAAGACCTGCGGGCCCAGGGGGGCGACAACCTCGCCGCCAACGACCTCCACGCCCACGCCCGCTACATACAGGCGCTCTCGGCCTACCATCTCGACCGCAACGATGCGGTCTCCTTACTGGAGGCCTTTGTCCGCGAGTTTGCTGACAACAGCCTGGCCCCGGAGGTGCAATACTATCTGGGCAAGTACCACTTTGGCCGGCGGGCCTACCGGGACGCCATTCTCCCTCTGGAGCGCGCCTATAACCAGGGTCGCATGCCGCGGGAGCAGCTGGATGAAACGATTTTCCTGCTGGCGTACTGCTACTACATGGAAGAAAATGACCTGCAGGCGCTGCGCTATTTTGGGCTGGTGAGCCGCACGGACAACCCCTATCGGGAAGACGCCCTGTACTACCGCTCTGTCATTCACTATCAGAATGAAGACTATCCCGAGGCCTATGAGGCCTTTCAGGAACTGACCGACTCGGACAAGTATGGCCGCGAGATCCGCGTGTACCTGGCCAATACCATGCTCAAGATGCAGAAGTATGACGAGCTCTATGTGCTGGCCGAAGAGCTGATCTCAGCCCCTCCCTCGCGCGACCGCAACGAGTCCCAGATTTACTACATCGTCGCCAATGCGAGCTTTGAGCGGGAAGATTATCCCCGGACTACGGAATTCTACGACCGCTACACCAAGGCCCGCGGCCGGATGAACCGCACCGATTACTTCCGGCACGGCTACGCCTTTTATCAGCAGCAGGACTATCAGGAGGCTATCCCCGTGCTGCAGCGCGCCCTGACCGGCGACGACACCCTCACCCAGATCGCTTCTTACTATCTGGGCTTCTGCTTTTTGGAAGAAGACGATCCGGCTTCGGCCAAATTTGCCTTTCAGAAAGCCGCAGAAGCCGATGGCGCGATCAATCCCGTGGTCCAGGAAGATGCCCTGTATCAATATGCCAAGGTGAGCTTTGCCACCGAATCCTACGACGAAGCCCTCAAGGCCCTGAACCAGCTGAGCGAGCGCTATCCGCAGGCCGCCTACATCGATGAAGTGCGCGCCATGACCGGAGAAATTTACCTCTATACCCGGGACTATGCCCGCTCCATTCAGTATCTGGAGTCGATTCCCCGCACCACCGCCCGTACACAAAAAGCTTACCAGACCGTCTGTTACTTTTACGGACTCGAGCTCTATGAACGGCCTGATTATGACCAGGCCATCGCCCTCTTCCGCAAGGCCATCGACAACAACTACGATCAGGAAGTCACCCTTGGAGCTCAATACTGGACGGGGGAAGCCGCTTTTCGCAAAGGCGACTTTGCCCAGTCGCGGCAGGCCTACCAAGCCTACCTGCGCATGCCCGGCGCCGCCAACAACGAGTACTACAGCCGCGGCTACTATGGCCTGGCCTGGGCCTACTTCAAGGAGAAAAAATACAGCGAATCTCAGAAAGCTTTTGCTGACTTCCTGAAAAACGGGGGCAGCTCAGCTCCGAAGGGCATACAGGTCGATGCCAACCTGCGGGCGGGTGACTGTCTGTTTATCCAGAAAAACTACGGTGCTGCTGCCAATTACTATCAGACGGTGCTGAACCTGCGCTATACCTACCGCGACTATGCCACCTATCAGCTGGCCGAGGGCAAATACCGCCAAAATCGCTACCAGGAATCGGTGCAGACCTTTGCCCAGCTCATCTCCGGCTATGCCGACTCAGAGCTGCGAGACAATGCCCTCGATCGCATCTCCGAGATCTATGCGACCTGGATCAAGGACTACGGCAACGCGGCCAAATATGCCCGCATGCTGGTCGATGACTACCCTCGCAGCCCCCTGGCTGCCGACGCCTACAACCGCCTTGCCCTTGCCACCTACAACCTGGGCAACACCGATGCGGCCATCACCTATTTCAAGAAAGTACTGACCGACTACGCCGGGGACCGGCGCAATGCCCAGATCGCGCTCGACAACCTGTCGAGCCTGCTGCCGGGCGACGAGTTTGACCGGGTGCTGGCCGACTATCGCAACCGCAACCCCGAGATGGACAACAACCTCGCCGGGCTGGTATTCAGCACCGGCAAGGACCGCTTTTTCTCCGGCAACTACCGGGCCGCCATTGAGCAGTTCTCCACCTATATCCGGGATTACAAAAATGGCCCGGACTACTTCGAGGTCCTCGTCTTCCGGGCGCGGGCCTACAAGGAAACCGGCGACCTGGCCAAGGCCCTGGCCGATTACGAGACGGTGCACAACACCACCGTCAACAATGCCTTCACCAATGTGGCCCTGCTGGAGGCCGCCCAGATCAAGTACGAGCAGCAGGACTTCCTGGGCAGCCTGCTCCTGTACCAGGAGCTGGAGCAGACCGCCGGCCGGCTGGAAAACCGGGTTCAGGCCTGGTTTGGCATAGCCGATAACTACCTGGCCCTGAAGGACTACGAGCCCGCCGAAAATGCCTTTATGCGCATCGCTGACAATGCCGAGGTACAAGTGTTTTCCCGCACCAAGGCCCGGGTGGGCATCGGCAACTGCCAGTACCTGCGGGGGCAGCTCGACCAGGCCCGGACCACCTTTGCCGCCGTGGAGCGCGACTACAAAAACCTCTTTGGCGCCGAGAGCCAGTATATGCTCACCCGCATCCTCTTTGATGAGGCCAAGGACCTGCAACAGCGCGGCCTGACCGAAGAGGCCAAGGCCAGCTTTGAAGCGGTGAAGCAGGCCACCCTCTACATGAAAAACAACTATCCGACTTTTAACTATTGGAAAGCCCGCACCTTCCTGGTGGCGGCCATGGCTTACTATGAGCTGGGCAATGCTTTTCAGGCCAAAGGCACCCTCGAAAGCCTCATTGCGGAGGAACGATTCCCGGACATCCAGGCCGAGGCCCAGGCTAAGCTGAATGAAATTCTCGCCGCTGAGTCCCAGGGAGGCAATTGACGGGGCTGCCTTTCGAATCAGGCCAAAAGGGCGCCCAAGGCCCGCTCCTCGAAGCCACCCCACATCCCGGGAATCGGGGACCTTCCCCACCTCTTCTCTGACCTCCCTTCTCTGACCTCCCTTCTCTGACCTCTCCTCTCCGACATCTGACATCTCCCCATGCTATACCGTCTTTTTCTCCCCCTCCTGATGGTGCTCGTCCTCACCCCCGCCATGGCCCAGCCGGGCGACCCCCTGGGTGGGAAAGACACCATTGTCATCGAAAATGAGCGGATCGCTGACGTGATCGACAGCGAGAAACCCTTTTTGAAGCCTCCTTATCAGAAGCTGGAAAAGGGCACCACCGAGGACATTCGCTACGAATCCCAGTCCTTCTACGTCGAGACCGACTTTACCCCGCCCCCGCCCGAGATTCGGGCGGTCGAGGCCCAGGATGAGCCGCCGGTGACCAACAACCTGCTGCGGCTCGGAATCGGCCGCTATGTGACGCCCCTGGCACAGCTATACGTCAACAATGGGCCCGAGAAAGACCTCGATTATGGCCTGCAGTTTACCCACCGGTCGGCCCATGCCGACGAGATTCCCCTGCGGCGATTCAGGGAAGACTACGGGACCATACAGATGAGCAAGATTGACCGCTACCTCACGGCGCAGGGGCGGGTCCACCTCTACAACACCCAATATTTCAACTATGCCGGGGACGACAGCACCCGCATCCCCGGCGGCGAGACCGCCCGGGAGGACAGCCTGCGGATGGGCTTCACCCGCTTTGACCTGGGAGGACGCCTTTTCTCCAACTACGACCCCGCCCAGCAGTGGTCCTACGATGCCGGTGTGAACCTGCGGGCCTACGGCGATCGCCGCTACAACCAGGAAATCCATCTGGACCTGACCCCCTCCGGGGCCTACCACCTCAACGAAGAGGTGCAGCTTGGCCTCAAGTCCCAGTTGACCTACGTCCGCGGTCGCATCGACAGCGTGGGGCAAAACCGCTTCTTCGTCGACCTCTCGCCCGGCCTCACCTTTGACAATGGGGTCGTCAAGGTCTTTGGCGGCTTGCGCTACAACTATTTCCGCAACAGCGCCGCCACCGACTCCAGCGGGGTTTTTAACCTCGGCCCCGTGATCGAGGCCCGCTACATGGTGCAGCCTGACCGTTTCAGCATCTTTGCCGGCTATACCGTGGGGATGACCCACAACCACTACTACGACATGATCTATGAGAACCGCTACCTCTCCCCCGAGGTGGAGATTCGCCCCACCACCGACAAGATGCACATCTATCTGGGGGCACAGGGCAATGTGAGCGATCAGATAGACTTTGCCGGCCGGCTCTTTTACCGTCGGGTACAAGATCAGCTGATCTATACCACCTCCGATAGCCTGTATTTCCAGGCCGTATACGACTCGCTGATGACCCACATCGGTACCCACCTCGAGGTCAATTATGACCTCGAAGGCAATATACAGGCCGGAGCCGCCCTTTCCATCAACATCTACAACACCAGCAATCAGGACAGCCTGACGGCCCGCTTCTTCCATGCGGCGCCCCTGCGCCTCGACCTCTATGGGGCCTACATCTGGAACGACGCCCTCACCGCCCGCGCCGACCTGATGATCTACGGCCCCACGCCGATGGGCATCGACGGCAGCACCGGCGAAGTCATCACCCGAGGCCTTTTCCCCGACCTCAACCTCTCGGCCGACTACCGCATCACTGAGGCCATCTCGGTCTACCTCACCATCAACAACCTGCTCAATAGCCGCTATCAGCGGTGGCTCAACTATCCCGAGCGACGCTTCGACATCATGGGCGGCCTGACCGTAGCCTTTTAGGCTGCTGCTGGTCCCCTACCCCCAGCCCGGTCCCACCCTGGGGCCGGGCTTTTTGTATCCCCCCATTTGGATCCTACCCCAAAAAGCTCCACCTTTGTAAGTAATTGCTCACAACCTATGACCGAAAAACAACAGCGGATTCTGGAAGCCGCGCTGCGGCTCTTTGCCCAGGAAGGCTACGCCGCCACTTCCACGAGCAAGGTGGCCAAGGCCGCCGGCGTATCGGAAGGACTCATCTTCCGGCACTTCCAGAGCAAGGAAGGCTTGCTCCAGGCCATCCTCACCCAGGCCCACGAGATGACCCGGCAAGCCTTTGCCGGGGTGGTGCTCGCCTCCGACCCAAAAGAGACCATCCGCAAGATCCTGGAATTGCCCTACACCATCAGTGAGGCGCATTACGAAATGTGGCGCCTGGTTTATGCCCTCAAGTGGCAGACCAAGCAATACGACACCAGCAGCTACGACCCGATCCGGCTCGTGCTGCAGCATGCCTTTGCCGAGTTGGGCTATGCAGACCCCGCTGCAGAGGCTGAGCTTGTCTTCATGTACCTCGACGGGGCGGCTACGGCCATGCTGCTGCACCCGCCGGCACAGCCGGCGGCAGTTTTGGAAGCCCTGAAAAAAAAGTACAACCTTTGATTTTTTTTCTCGTTAATTGCAAGTGATTACTCACTTATTAACATCCTCTCTCATGAGCAAAGTTATCCTTCTCACCGGGGCTTCTTCCGGGATAGGCAAAGATGCCGCCCTGCGGCTGATCCGCGAAGGCCACACCGTCTACGGCGCGGCGCGCCGGGTGGAGCAGATGCAGGAGCTCGTGGCCGCTGGCGGCCATGCCCTTGCCCTCGACATCACCCAGGAGGCCCAGATCCAGGCCGCGGTAGATCAGGTCATCGCCGAGCAGGGCCGCATCGACGTGCTGGTCAACAATGCCGGCTATGCGATCTACGGATCGGTAGAAGAAACCCCCATCGAAGATGCGCGCCGGCAGTTTGAAGTCAACCTCTTTGGCCTGGCCCGGCTCACCCAATTGGTCCTGCCCCACATGCGCGCCCAGGGATCCGGGACCATCATCAACATGTCCTCCATGGGCGGAAAAATCTACACCCCTATGGGTGCCTGGTACCATGCGACCAAGCATGCCCTCGAAGGCTGGAGCGACTGCTTGCGACTGGAACTTGCCCCGCTCGGTATCCACGTAGTGATCATCGAACCGGGCGCCATTGCCACCGAGTTTGGCGACGTGATGATGGCACCGATGTTGGCGCGCTCAGGACAGGGCCCTTATCAACACATGGCTCAGGCCACGGCGGCGGCGGTCCAGGGCTCGTATGACAAGCCCGGCGCATCCTCCCCCCCTTCCGTCATCAGCAAGCTGATTTCCCAGGCTGTTCGGGCCCGCAAACCCAGGACCCGTTACGCCGCCGGCAAATTTGCCAAACCCATGATGTTTCTCCGCAAGTGGAGCAGCGACCGCCTGTTTGACCGCCTGGTCATGAGCCAATTTAAGTAACCCCCTACCCTCTTTTCCATGAACGTCATCATCTTTGGGGCGAGTGGCATGATTGGCCGCGGCACCCTGCTCGAGTGCCTGGATGACCCCGGCATTGAGCGTGTCCTCACCATCGGCCGCAGCCCGGTCCCCGACCAGCACCCCAAGCTGCGGCAGATCTCCCATTCCGACTTTACCGATTTCTCGGGAATCGCAGATCAGCTCCAGGGCTACGATGCCTGTTTCTTCTGTCTCGGCGTCAGCGCCGCCGGCATGCGTGAAGCCGACTACCGGCGGGTTACCTACGACTTCACCCTCGCTGCCGCCCGCACCCTGCTCCCCCTCAATCCCGACATGACCTTTGTGTATGTATCGGGCGAAGGCACCGACAGCAGCGAGCAGGGCCGCCTGATGTGGGCCCGGGTCAAGGGCAAGACCGAGAACGACCTCCTGGCTCTTGGCTTCCGGCAAGCCGTCATGTTCCGGCCGGGGATGATCCTGCCCCTTCGCGGCATCCGCTCCAAGACGCCGAGCTACCAGTTTTTCTACAGCTATTTTTCCTGGCTGCTGCGAGCCATCATGGCCGTTTTTCCCAACGCCGCCACCGACACCACCCGTCTGGGCCGGGCCATGATCACCGTCGCCCGCGACGGCAGTCCACAGGTCATTCTTCGCAATCCCGACATCAATGCCCTGGGACAGTCAGGCGAGTAGGTAGCCTGTAAGCACGGGCCAGATACCCTTCTTCCCGCTTTTTCGTATCTTTCAGCGGAAAAAACTGCCTGGCCATGACGCGCACCAACGATCGCCCCCCAAAAAGCCTTAAGGAATACCGCGACTGGAAAAATGCCCTCGATACCTACTACGCTGAAGGCAAGGAAGAAGGCCGGAAAGAAGGCCGGCGGAAAGCCATGCGCAGCCTCGCCCGGCAGATGCGCCAAGGGGAACCCCTGACCAAAATTGCCGCTTACACCGGCCTCAGCGAGGCCGAAATTGAGGCTTTATCCTGACGTACTGATGTGGGCGTGTCCTCCGGCGGCCGCCCTTGCGGCCCCCGGAGGCCAGGCTGCTCCGGGCTCCACTTCGTTCCGGTCGCTCCCTCCGGTCACGACTTCCCCTCCGCATCCTTCACGCCGCGCCCGGCCATCCCCACAAGTACACAGCCATATCGGCCACAATTCATCCTTTGGTATGAGCCCCGCCCCACCCGGCGGGGCTTTCTTTGTAGCACAACACGACCACCTCTGGCACCTCTCCCATTTTCACCACGTCTATCAACCCCGAACCGACATGCAACTCACCTCTCTGATCCTCAGGCTCACCCTTATCCTTGGCCTTGGGCTCATCGCCTGCAAGAAAGACACCGTAGACCCCACCGATCCCGACCCGCAGCCGGATCCCCATTTTCCCACCATCACCCAGGTGGCCACCCTGACCTCAGGTACCCCCTTTACCCTTTCCGGTGACCTCGCCGACGGCCAGGTCATGGATGACCTCGATTGGGCCCAGCTCAGCAATGTGGCCTGCTTCCCCGGTACCCGCTTCATCGAATTTGAAGGCAACCAAGTTTACTATCAGGTCGACATCCCGCAGGGGCAGGAACTCTACATCACCGTCACCCCTACCGGTGACCGCAAGCGCATCAACCTCTATGGCTACATCCACTTCAACGGCAGCAATACGCCCCCGGTATCGGTCGTCACCTCCTGCGAAGCCGGTTATGAGCTCTACGTCGGCACACCCGACCTGACCAAGCCCGGTGAGGCTCAGCAAATCTCCTTCGCCCAGGCCGTAAACGATGGCTTCACCGTATTTGTAGCCGTATCCGGCGCCCGTGACGTCTTCAGTGGGACCTACGACCTGACCTTTGAATTGCAGCCTATGTAGTCCATAGGCCTTATTCCCCTCCCGGAAGTCCCGTCGGCAGTCTCTGCCGGCGGGCTTATGGTGTACTCAGGCCGATCAGGCGGGCCGCCTCCCCATCTGGCGCCACCAGGGCGGCTTCTTTGAGATGCGCCATAAAGGCCACTGCCCGGTGGATGTCTTCGTACAGCACCCGATCCTCGATCACAAAGGGCACCACCTCCCGAAACGCCGCCAAGAGCGGCCGTAGCGCCGTCCCGGTCTGCGCCGGGGCCCGGAAGTGCAGCGCCTGCGAGGCATTCATCATCTCAATGGCCAGCACGTGGTGCAGGTTCTCCAGCACCTTGAGACATTTGGTGGCCGCATTGGCGCCCATGCTCACATGGTCCTCCTGGTTGTTGGAGGAAGGGATGGTATCGGTCGAGGCCGGCGCACACAGCAACTTATTCTGGTTGACGATAGAGGCCGCCGTATACTGCGGGATCATCAGGCCCGAGTCCAGGCCTGGATTGGCGACCAGAAAGAGCGGCAGGTCCCGTACCCCCGACAGCAGCTGATAGGTCCGCCGCTCGGAGATGGAGGCCATCTCCGCTACCGCTATGGCCAGGAAGTCCAGCGCCAGCGCCAGCGGCTGCCCGTGAAAATTGCCCCCCGAGAGCACGAGATCATCCTCGGGGAAGACATTGGGATTGTCCGACACGCTGTTGACCTCCGTCTCAAAGACACGCCGGGCGTAGGCGATGGCGTCCTTGGACGCCCCGTGCACCTGCGGAATACAGCGAAAGGAATAGGGGTCCTGCACCTGCGCCTTGGGCCGGAGGGCGATCTCCGAATCAGCCAGCAACTCCCGGATGACCCGGGCCGTCTCCACCTGCCCCGGATGGGGCCGGATCTCGTGCAGCAAGGGGTGAAAGGGCTCCAGCCGGCAGTCAAAAGCGTCCAGACTCAGGGCCGCGATTCGGTCGGCCATCCGCGCCAGGTGCTCGGCCCAGAGTACTACGTGCACCCCGTAGGCGAGCATAAACTGCGTGCCATTGAGCAGGGCGAGGCCCTCCTTGGCCCCGAGGTCCACCGGCTTC
>RFHL01001276.1 GCA_003696875.1 Bacteroidota bacterium
ACAAATTCCCGGGCGTTTTCGCCGTGGGGAAAGACCCCTGCATCGGTACCAAAGGCGATCCTGACCCCGGCCGCATAGGCCTGCGCATAGGTTTTTTCGATTTGTGGCCCGATGGCCAGCGCCTTGGGGACAATGATGGCCGGGTAGTAGCCCGGAATACGGGCATTGGTGGCTACGGCCTTGCCGGCGGTGAGGGTCGGCACGTAGTAGGTGCCTTTTTCCACCATCAGGGCCATGATCTCAGGTGTCATGAGGGTGCCATGCTCAATGCTGGTGATCCCGGCTCGAACGGCCCGCTCCATGCCCTCCGCCCCGTGGGCGTGGGCGGCAGTGGTCATACCGTAGTCGTTGGCAATGGCCACGATGGCGGCGACTTCCTCGTCGGTAAACTGGGGGCCGGCGCCGTCCTTGGCGACGGAGAGCACGCCACCGGTGGCTGTGATCTTGATCAGGTCAGCGCCATTTTTGTAGCGCTGCCGTACGGCCTGGGCGGCCTCATCAGGGCCATTGATCACGCCCTCCCGGGGACCGGGGTCCCCCATCAGGTCCTGCCGGTACCCGCTGGTCGGATCGGCGTGCCCACCGGTGGTGGCGATGGCTTTACCAGCGGTGTAGATCCGGGGTCCTTCCGTGAGCCCCTCCCGGATGGCTTTGGCCAGGGCAATATTTACACCAGTACCCCCCAGGTCCCGTACGGTGGTAAAACCCGCCATGAGGGTCGTGCGGGCGTAGACGGCCGCCTGAAAAGCGATGTCGGCGGGGTTTTGCTGATAGCGATTGAGATAAGTGCGGGGGCTGCTCTCCCACTCCAGATGGACATGCATGTCCATAAAGCCCGGCATCACGGTCTGGTCTTTCAGGTCAATGGTCTGGTCCCCTCGTTCGCCGCGGGTATAGCCGTCTTCGATGTCCGTGATACGCTTACCCTCGACGATGAGGGTAACCTTTTGCCGGGGCTGATCGCTGATCCCATTGATCAGGCGCCCACAATGAAGCAAGGTGCGCTGGGCGGATAGCGGTACCGCCAGCAAGCTTAGCAGCATTAGAACAACACATCTCATAAGAGGAATGGGTGGGAGGTGAATGAATGATTGAATCTACACAAAAGCTGCGAGAGTGGCGAGGAACCTACCTTCCGGTGCCGTCCTGAGAAACAAATTATTTTATTATGATTTTTTAATTTGTATGCCTATCTTTGTGCCATTCCTGTAGTCCAAGTACATACACGCAATAGATATGCCCACATCCACGACCAAAAAAGTGAGCTTCGGCGAGCTGATCCGCGGCGATAAGCCTGTCCTGGTAGATTTTTCCGCCGAATGGTGCGGCCCTTGTAAGGCCCTGGCGCCTATCCTGAAAGAGGTGGCCGCCGAGACGGCGGGCCGTCTGCGGGTGATCAAGATCGACGTAGACCGCAATCCGGCCATGGCCCAGCATTATCAGATCATGTCAGTGCCGACCATGATCCTCTTCAAGGACGGGGAAATCCTGTGGCGGCAGTCTGGGGTCCTGCCCGCCCGGCAGTTGGTGGGTACCCTCAATCAGTACCTTTAGGCCAAGCCCGTGTCCTTGCCGGCTTTTTCGTAGGTTTAGGGGCCTAGTGCGCCTCTATGCCGAGCGATTACGATCACTGGAAGCGAACCATCGACCTGGCGGCCTATGCCGTCAGGGCTTTTGGGTTTGAGGTCAATCGCCAGAAGTCGACCCGCCGCCATCAGGTCCTGCAGGCCCCGGATAGGGATGAGGTGATCGTAGTGGGGCGGGATGCCCAAAATGGGCAGTGGTGGTATTTCAATCCGCAGGACCCGGCGGATAAAGGCAGCATCATCGACTTTCTCCTTCACCGCCGGGGCGGTAACTGGGCGGTGGTGATGGCGGAGTTGGGAGGGATGGAAGCCCGGCCTGCTCCTCTCATTGATCCGGCCCCCTCGGCCTTTGTGTTGCCTCTGCTCGCACCGCTGACGCAACGGGATTTTCTCCATACACGGGGCCTCACCGATACCACCCTCGATGCCCCAGCTTTTGCCGGGCGTATCTTCAACGAGACCCTCGACGGCCCGCAGGGCCGCTTCACCTACACCTCCTTTCCCCTCTATGGCCGCTCCGATATGGTAGTAGGCCTGGAGCGCCGCAACCACGGCTTCAAAGCTCAGGCCCCGCATAGCCAGCGAGGCGAAGGCCTATGGAGATCTCGCTGGGAGGTGCCGCCGGCGGCGGTACTGATCACTGAGAGCCCCTTGGATGCACTGGCTTTTCACCAATTGCGGCCTGATCCGGGGCGGGCCTATCTGAGTACCGCGGGCCGCCTGGCCCGAGGACAACTGGACCTAGTGGCCCACTGGTTTGAAGTGCTGGCCCCGGCCTCCTTTTGGCTGGGGGCCGACCGGGATGTGGCGGGGCAAGTGATGAACTTGCGAATCGCGGGTCATCTTCCCGGCCCGGGGCGGG
>RFHL01001277.1 GCA_003696875.1 Bacteroidota bacterium
GGCCAGACCCGGGTGATCCTGGCCAAGATCGCCTCGGCGCTCGCCGAGGCAGGTGCCTCGCTCCAGGACGTGATCCGCACCCGTATCTACGTGACCGACATCGGTCAGTGGGAGGCCATCGGCCGGGCCCACGCCGAGGCCTTCGGCGCGGTGTACCCTGCCGCCACCATGGTACAGGTGGCGGCCCTCATCCACCCCGATCTCGTGGTCGAGATCGAAGCCTCCGCACAACTGTAGCGGCCGTTCGCCAACGCACAACGCTCCAACGGAAAACGTCCCATGCCTTTCATCATCGAAATCAAAGCCCGCACCGAGGCGCATGCGCATATCCGGGCCTGCCTGCAGGCCGAGGGGGCCGACTTTCGCGGCACCGATACCCAGCGGGACACCTACTTCCGGGTACCGCAGGGGCGGCTCAAGCTCCGGCAGGGCCGCATCGAAAAGCATCTCATTTACTACCAACGACCGGATCAGGCCGGGCCCAAGCCCTCGCAGGTGCAGCTGTATCGTCCTGCCGACGATGCCGCCCTGCACGCGCTGCTCTCCCATAGCCTGGGCGTGTGGCAGGTGGTGGAGAAAAAGCGGGAAATCTATTTCATCGGCCACATCAAATTTCATCTCGACACGGTCCCCGGGCTGGGGACCTTTGTGGAGATTGAGGCCATCGACGAGGCCGGCACCCTCAGCGAGGCCCGGCTGCGGGCCGATTGTGCCTACTATATGCAGCGCTTTGGCATACAGGAGGCCGACTTAATCGATCAATCTTACAGCGATCTGCTCTTCGCCCAAAATAAGCCCGGCGCGAAAACGTAACCTTTCTACCCCGGCCCGTTAAGATTTCCGGGGAAGCCGCCCCGATTTTCTCTTTTCCCTTATTTCCCACTCGTACCATCTATGCCGACGATCCATCTTCTCCTGATACTCTGCAGCCTGCTGCCCGCCAGCCTCCTGGCGCAAACCTCCTACTTCGAAGGCAGCCTCTTTTTTGAGGTCGAGCTCAAGGGAGCCAAGGCCGAATTGCTGATGCAAAATGAGCCTAATACCAAGCTCATCATGCACCTCAAGGATGATGACTACATTGTACAGCTGAGCGGCGGCCGCTATCCCAAGACCTTTCTGTTTATCGCCGACTCCAACTACGAGTACAGCATCGACATGGCCAGCCAACGGGCTTTTCGTTACTCGGCCCACACCGACTTTAACCAGCCTGAGGAAGAGCCCGTCAAGGCCCAACCCACCGGCCGGCAGGTGGAAGTGCTCGACATCATGTGTAATGAGTATCGCCTACGCAAGGAGGACGAAGAATTTCTCTACTACGTGCACGACGATTACCGGGTCAATACCGCCCTGTACCCGCTGAAGCCCCGCGCCAAGGCCAGTTTTCTGGCTCCGGGTCTGGAGGGTCGCATCCCGCTGATGACCATCAAGCGGACGCAGGGACTCACTGTACGTACCACGGTCAAGAAAATCTCGCCCCAGGAATTTGACGCCGAGCAGTTTGCCATCCCCCCCGGCTTCACGGTCAAAAACCGGGATTATCGGTTCTGAGGAGGGAAAAAAGCCTGTTAACCTTTTCGAAGGCGCTTTGCCAGACGGGAATCACTCCACCCGCAGCCGCAGGCTGCGCTGCCGGCCTTTGCCATCCTGTACCTGCAGGAGGTAGAGGCCCGGGACCAAAGCCCGCAGGTCCAGCGATACCCGCTCGGTCAGGGTGGCCCACATCTGGACCGGCTGCACCACACGCCCTGTCAGGTCGAGCAGCCGCACCGAAACCTGTGCCAGCGCGGCACCTGGCTCCAGCCAGACGGACTGCGTAGCAGGATTGGGATAGACCCTCAGGTCCAGCTCGGCCTCGGGGGCCACAGAGGTAAAGGCTCCGATGCCCTGCCAGCGGAACAGGGTGTCGTTGAGGGGCGCGGTATCACCGATGCCGGATTCCACCCAGACCTTGATGCCGTAGATACCGTCTGTCGCCGGGACCCAGGCGACATCGTGGGTCCATTGCACCGTATCATTGGGGAGCAGGACAACATTCTTGGGAATCGCATGGGTCCGGACGGTATCGCCATCGATCTGATAGCTCACCCGCAGCTCGGCCGAGTCAAATTCCTGGGTGATCAGGCCACGGTTGATGATCGCGCCCTGCAAGGTGATCTCGGTCCCGGCCGGGGCCGAGATGGGATCCAGGGTAAACATGGCCAGGTCCTGCTGCTCAACCCGGGCCAGGCGAATATCGTCCAGCACCAGGATAAAGGCATCATCCGATATGTGCCTGAAAGCCAGGTAGATGTCTTCGCCCGCGTAGGCATCCAGGCTCAAGGAGCGGTAGGTAAAGGCGTCATCCTCGGCGGCGATCTCCGTGACCGGCGGCAAACTCAGAAAGGCCGCCGTATCGGCGGTGGTGGTGGAGATGCGCACCTCATAGGCCTCTGGATAGGCCGCATCCTGGGAATAGGCATACCAGGAAAGACAAACATTGGCGGGCAGATTGGTGATCTGCGGGCTGATGAGCCAGTCGTCGCTGGGGGCGGTGCTCCCCTCGTACCAGGCCGGCGAAGCCAGCACCCGATTAGCGCCTCCCTTGAGGTCAGCGATCGACTGCCAGCCCCCGACGGGGGTGATAAACTGAATTTCCGGCCGGGGCGTGAGCCCGTCCAGATCGAGAGCGGTCCAGCCTTGGGGCAGGGTATCGGCTTCAAAGGGCTGATCAAGCACCGTAATGCCTCCACAAGGAAAGCGTCGCAGGCTGGCTTTGTCTTCCGACGCAGCCGGAAAGCCGGAACGGCTAAGTGATTGGGCCCCCAGCGGGGAAAAGACAAACCAAAAAGAAAGAGAGAGCAGAATCAGTCGATGCATGAGTCAGGGATTCAGTAAACGGACCACAAAGGTCACAAGCGGTGAGATGGGGATCAAGGAAAAAGGGTTGCACCCGGAGGCTGAGGCGGGGATCGGATGGCGGGGCGGCCAGGCCAGGGGCGTATCGTGGGCCTCTATTGGGCCCAAAAAAGCCAAAGAAAACACCTTTCCCGGCCGGGCGAGGCTTCGCACCCCAAATCTCCGCCCTGTTCCTGCTATGTGCCTACAAGGAAACGGCTCAAACTACCGGGGTAATTTGAGCCGCTGAAATCGGGTGCGACAAGGCCATGGCGGGCCTGGATCAGACCTTGATGCCTTTGGCGCGCATGTCTTGCAGGACCGCGTAGATACCCTTCTTATCAATGGTACGCAGCGCGGTGGAAGACAGCTTCAGCGTGACCCAACGATCCTCTTCGGGCACGTAGAAACGCTTCTTGTGCAGGTTGGGGTAAAACTTACGCTTGACCTTATTGTTGGCCTTGGACACGTGGTTGCCCGAGGCAGTACGCTTACCGGTTACTTCGCAGACTCTCGCCATGACGTGATCGTTTATTCCGCTAATGAATTGATTCAGAAAGCAATGCTCCCTGTAAAGAAGTCGGGAGCAGTCATAATGGGTGGCAAATATCCGGAATATTCCCGGAAAAACCCAATGCCTACTTTTATTTTCTTTGGGGGCGAGCCCCCAAAGGCTGACAACGGGGTCCTCACTTCAGCATCTTGAGAAAACCCACCTCCTTGGGGGTGAGGTGCCGCCACTTGCCCCGAGGCAGGTTGCGCTTGTCGAGGGAGCCGATCATCGTACGGTCGAGGGCCTCGACCTGATAGCCCAGATGTTCAAAGAGGCGGCGTACGATGCGGTTACGGCCGATGTGCACCTCTACCCCGACCTCTTCCGGGCCTTTGCCAAAGACATAGTCAATTTTGTCCACCTTGGCGGGGCCATCTTCCAGCTCAACGCCGGCCAAAAGCTGCTGCAAATCCTCCTCGGCCACGGGCTTATCCAGCCGTACGTGGTAAAGTTTTTTGATGCGATGCGAGGGATGGGTGAGCTTTTTGGCCAGATCGCCATCATTGGTCAGCAGCAGCAGACCGGTGGTATTGCGGTCGAGCCGCCCCACCGGGAAGACCCGCTCCTGCGTGGCCCGCTCAATGGCCTCCAGGACGATGCGCCGCCCCTTGGGGTCCGCCATCGTCGTGATCATGTTCTTGGGCTTATTGAGCAGGATATAGACAAACTTGCGGGCCTCCAGGACCCGGCCACGGTACTCTACCCGGTCCTGGCC
>RFHL01001278.1 GCA_003696875.1 Bacteroidota bacterium
GATGGATTTCCCCTTCGAATTCCATGATCAGCTTGGCGTAGAAAATGCCTTCGCTCAGGTCATCAATGATGACCTCAATCAGGTTGATATGAAAATGCCGGGCCAGATTGTAGATCAGGTCATGGGTCATCGGCCGGTTGGTCTTGATGTTTTCCAACTCAAGCGCAATGGCCTGGGCCTCCGCTCCGCCAATGATGATGGGGAGCCGGCGGTTTCCTTCCTTTTCCTGGAGTACCAGGGCGTAATGCCCGATCTGCGAATGGCTGGAGGAAAGACCTACAATTTCAAGCCGAATCTTTTCTTGGTCCACGAGTAGGCGTTTTTCTTCTTCTCGGAAACAGCTCAGGTCGAATATGTCAGGAGCCGAATGGCACCACAGACCCAGGCAGGACAAAGCTAAGCAAAAGCAAGGCACCCCTCAAATTATTGTCAGGCAATTCCTGCCGCAGGGACGTAAAAGGGGGGCTGATGGGTAGGGAGCTGTTTTGGGGGGGGACAGGTATATCAATATACACAACCCTCCCCGGCGAACAAAATGCTTCCCCGGGCCCAAAGCAGGCGCCGCCCCTCGGGAGGAGGGGCGGCGCGTCATGGCTTAGGCTGCGGCCCTTGCCGCTTTGATGGCTTCGATCAGGCGGGGGACGACCTCAAAAAGATCCCCTACGATGCCGTAGTCAGCCACTTTAAAGAAAGGGGCCTCGGGATCTTTGTTGATGACGACGATGTTCTTGGAAGAGCTGACCCCGGCCAGGTGCTGAATGGCTCCCGAGATCCCGATGGCGATGTACAGGTTTGGCGCAATCTGAATACCGGTTTGGCCTACGTGCTCATGATGTGGGCGCCAGCCCATATCAGCGGTGGGCTTAGAGCAAGCGGTAGCAGCCCCCAGCAGCCCGGCGAGCTCCTCAATCATGCCCCAGTTTTCGGGGCCTTTCATGCCGCGTCCCGCCGATACCACAATTTCAGCCTCGGTCAGGGAGATTCCTTCTGAGGCCTTGATAAGCTCACGAGCGATGGCGTTGAGGTCGCTGGCCTCAGGCTGGAACGCAAAGGCGGCTACGGTCACCTCTGTCGGTTGGGCTTCGACCCGGTAGCCATTGGCTTTAACGGTGATGACCAGTTTGTCACATTGGGTTTTTATCTCCTCGATGCCTTTGCCCGAGTAGGCCGAGCGGGTGGCATCGAAGCCATTGGCGGGATCTACGAGGGAGATCACCCCGGAGAAGAGGGCTGCGTCCAGCTTGACGGCGATCCGGGGGGCAATGGCGCGGCCATTGTAGGTTTGAGGCAGGACGACCACCCGGGCGTCGATGCTTTCGGCCACGGCCGTCACGGCCGCCGCGTAGGCGGCATTGGCAAAGGCATTCATCGCCTCATCGTGAACATGATGGACGGTACTCACCCCGTATTGGCCCAGCTTTTCGAGGGTGCTGGCTTCGGCCGGCCCGATGGCCACCGCGTGCACGGCTTCGCCACTTTTCTGAGCGAGATCACAGGCGTAGGTGGCAGCTTCAAAAGCGGGCTTTTTGAGCTGGCCGTCAGCCGTTTCGGCAAATATGAGAATAGACATAGCTAACGATTGTTCGGTGAAAATGAAGGTCCCAGGTGGAGGAATAGGGTGAGGCTAGATCAGGCCCTTGTCGATCAGGGTGCCAACGAGGCCTTGGGCATCTTCGGGCTCGAAGTACTGGGTATTGCCCCGCGCGGGGGGATAGGTCAGCTTGACCGGGTCCACATACTCACGTACTTCGGCGGGGCTCACCTTGGCGAGGGGCTTCTTGCGGGCAGCCATGATCCCCCGCATGTTGGGAATGCGCCACTCCGAGATGCCTTTCTGGCAGCTGACTACGACCGGGAAGGTGGCATCCAGTACCTCCATGCCTCCGTCGATTTCGCGGTGAAAGGTAGCGCTGTTGTCGCCCTTCATTTCCATATGGGTGGCAAAAGAAATGAAGGCAAAGTCCATCAGCTCGGCGACCATACCCGGGACAATGGAGCCATTGAAGTCGATGGACTCCTTGCCCGTAAAGATCAGGTCAAACTCCTTGCCTTTGGCATAGGCAGCGATCTGCCGGGCCACAAAGGCCGAGTCATTGGCCGGCGCGTCGATGCGGACCGCATCGTCGGCGCCGATGGCAAGCGCCTTACGCAGAGTGGGCTCGACTTCAGGGCCTCCGACGCAGAGCGCCGTGATGGAGACCTGCTTACCCTCCTCGCGCAGCCCGATGGCACGGGAAAGACCATACTCGCAGTAGGGGTTGATCACAAAGGTGACGCCTGTGCGGTCCAGGGCACTACCGTCGGCCTCGAACTTAATCTTGGTCGTGGTGTCCGGGACGTGACTGATACAAACCAATATTTTAAGCATGTAGATAGGATTTATTTTTTTGCGCAAAATTACGAACAAATGGGCATTTTTAAAATTATTCAGAGGCCTGCTTGGAACAGCCCCCCTCCTTTAGCCAACTTTCCCAGCCATCTTTTCACTATGAATACCCGACTTCAGCAAGCGCTTTCCTTCCTGGCCGAGGCGCCCGAGGACGCCTTCTCACTCTATGCCGTCGCCTACGAATACCTGCAGGCGGGGGAGTTGTCACAGGCTCGGGCCTACTTTGAGCGCCTGCGTGATCTCCACCCCACTTATGTGGGGCTTTACTACCATCTCGGCCGGGTCCTGCAGCAGCAGGGGGAAATCGATCAGGCCGAAGCCACTTTTCGGGTGGGCTTACAGGTCGCCCGGGCGCAGCGCGATGCCCACGCCGGGCGCGAGCTGCAGGCGGCCCTCGACGCTTTGCTGGGTCTGGACTACGAAGATGAGGTCTGAGGCTTTTTCCTTATCTTTGCCCCCTCATACGCCCGAGGCCTTGCCTGCTGTACAAGGAGGGTATTTCCGTTATAACTAATAGGGTGGGACAGAGGTTATGTCTGTCTGACCTTTTAGCTCATATATCATGGTCAAGCGCACCGTAAACCTGCACGTAGAAGGAGTCCCCAATCCGGACGCCATGAAGTTTGTCCTGGAAAATGGCACGCTGGTGGATGAGCCGTATGAGTTCACTTCCCTGACGGATGCCGAATTGTCTCCCCTGGCCCGGCGGCTGTTCATGCTCCGCTATGTGGACCGGGTGCTCCTGAACCGGAACTACATTACGGTACTCAAATCCAGTCAACCCGGGACGCCGGCCTGGGATGAGGTGATTTTTGAGCTGCGAGCCCTGATTCAGCAGCATCTGGAGGCCAATGAGCCCATCCTCTTTCTGGGAGCTGCCGAGCTGGCTCATCGGCGCACCGAGGACGAGGTCATCGCTTTGGTCAATAAGATCCTGGACCAACGCGTGCGGCCGGCCGCACAGGAGGACGGCGGAGACATCCTGTTTCACTCCTTCCAGGATGGCGTGCTCAATCTGTCCATGCACGGGGCCTGCCACCACTGCCCCTACGCGCGGCAGACCATCAAGGATGGGGTGGAGAAGCTCATGCGGCACTACATCCCCGAAGTGCAGCGGGTGGTGGCCCGTGAAAACCGGGTCCGCTAGACGGATGGCACTTGTTTGACTACAGAGTTCCTTTTGAACATGTCCCAACACACCGTCCAATACCACGATCTGCAGCAGATTGATTACCAGGAAGCCTGGGATCTGCAGGAGTCCTTGTTGCGGATCAATGTCGGACTCAAGCTGGCGGCGGGGCGCCGGGTGGCGCCTGAAAAAGTCTCCACCCAGCACCATTTGCTGTTTTGTGAACATCCCCACGTCTATACGCTGGGGAAGAGTGGCGATGCCGGCAACCTGCTCATCGATGAGGCCGCCCTTGCGGCCCGGGGCGCTACGTTTTACCACATCAATCGTGGCGGCGACATCACCTATCATGGCCCGGGACAAATCACGGGCTACCCCATCCTGGACTTGGAAAAGTTCAAGCCCGATATTCACTGGTATCTGCGTACCCTGGAAGACAGTGTGATTCACCTCCTGGCCGACTATGGCCTGAAAGGGGGCCGCATCGAAGGGGCTACTGGCGTATGGGTGGGGCTGGACGAAGTCGTCCCGCGCAAGATCTGTGCGATCGGGGTCCGTTGTAGCCGTTGGGTTACCATGCATGGCTTTGCCTTCAATGTCAATACCGACCTCACCTACTTCGACCACATCGTCCCTTGCGGGATTCGGGACAAAGGGGTGACCTCCCTTCAGGCCGAGTTGGGCAGACCGCTGGAAATGGCCACCGTTAAGGGGCAGCTCAAGGCCCACCTGGGCCGGGCTTTCGGCTTTGATTATGCCGAGACCGTCACTCCTCTGGAGTAGGAGAAGATGGCCCGGAGCAGACGCTTCCCACATTGTTTTTTCAGGCAGAAATCAGTAATTTATCGCTCTTAAGGCAGGAATTTCTGCCGGTCAGTAGTCCTTCGCCCCAAAATTCCTGAGGAATTTGTAATTCGCTTTTGCCACCTCTACAGGTCGGATGGATGGCAAGCTTTCTTGGAATATGCTCAAGCAGAACCAGCAGTTAAAACTGCTTCAGAAAATATCCCCGCAGCAGATCCAGTTCATCAAACTGCTGCAGGTACCGACTGCGACCCTTGAGCAGCGTATTAAGGAAGAACTGGAAAAAAATCCCGCCCTGGAGGACGGGCAGATGAACTACGCTGACGAGCCCCGCAACGAGTACGAAGATCTCGACCGCAAGGACGAAGAAGAGCCCAAAGAAGAGCTTCCTGACACCGGATTGGAGGACTACCTGGCCCATGACGCTTACGACTACCGCACCCACCTGCCATCAGGCGGGAGCAGCGACGAAGATGATTTTGAAGCGCCGGTCGTCCAGCTACAGTCTCTCTATGATCAGCTGCTGGAGCAGCTGCATATGCTTGATCTCTCCGAGCATGAGTTCATGATTGGAGAGCATATCATCGGCAACATCGACGAGGATGGTTACCTGCGGGCCAGAGGGTCTATGGACCCCCTCAAGGCCATTGCCAGCTACCTGGCGTTTCGCCAGAATGTATCTACTACGGTTGAAGAGGTAAGGATGGTTTTGGAGAAGATTCAGGGCTTTGATCCGGCCGGGGTAGGGGCGCGAGACCTGCGGGAGTGTCTGTTGCTGCAGTTGAGGCGAAAGGAGCAGACCCCTACAGTCGAGCTCGCCATCGAGGTGCTGACGCACTTTTTTGATGAACTCACGCGCAAGCACTTCTCTCGCCTTCGTTCCCGACTCGGCATCTCGGAGGCGCAGTTTAAGGAGGTTTACGCCCTCATCACCCGGCTCAATCCCAAACCGGGAGATTCTCAGGCCATCATCAAGCATGAGTACATCATCCCGGACTTTTTGCTTACCGTCGAAAATGGCAAAATCAACATTCGCCTCAACAGCCGCAATGCGCCTGAGCTGAAGGTGAGTCGCAGCTACCTGGACATGTACACCGAGTACAAGTCCAAATTCAAGAAAGGAGATACCAAGACCAAGGAGACCCTTGACTTTGTCAAGCAAAAGCTTGAGGCGGCTCAGTGGTTTATCGATGCCATCCGGCAGCGGCAGTTTACCCTCCTCAACACGATGGAGAAGATCGCCGAGAAGCAGGAGGAGTTTTTCCTCTCCGGCGGCGACGAGCGCCGCCTCCGCCCCATGATCCTCAAGGACATTGCCGATGAGATCAAGATGGACATCTCCACGGTAAGCCGGGTGGCCAACAGCAAGTACGTCCAAACCGATTTTGGCATCTACCCGCTCAAGTTTTTCTTTACCGAGGGCATCGAGACCGAGGATGGCATGGTCTCCAACCGGGAGGTCAAGCGGGCCCTGCAGGAAATCATCGACGCCGAGAGCAAGCGCAAGCCGCTCAGCGACGATAAGATCGCCCTTGAGCTCAAGGCCAGAGGCTATAACATTGCCCGCCGCACCGTGGCCAAGTATCGGGAGCAGCTCAATGTGCCAGTTGCGCGCCTGCGCAAGGAGGTGTAGCTTAACGCGAGTTTTGGATAAAAATCGCTTTGAATGGCGCCAATCGATGATTGTCATGCTGAGCGAAGCGAAGCATCTCATGTGTCCTATTAGATCCTTCACTGGCGCCCTTCGGGCTGGCTTAGGATGATATATAAGCACTTGATAACCAGTCGGTTATAGAATATTCTTTCTCCGCTTATCCAAAACTCACGGTAGCTTAGGGGACCACCCCCAACCCGTCGCTATGCCTGCCTTTTCCCAAATCAAGGAAACCTGCCTGTACGTACAGGACCTGGACCGTACCGAAGCCTTCTATCACCATCAGCTGGGCCTGCCCTTGATCAGCAAGGTCCCGGGTCGCCACGTCTTTTTCAGGGCCGGGAGCTCGGTCCTGCTATGCTTTTTGCCGGAGGTGACCCGGCAGGAGGAGGTCCTGCCGCCGCATTATGCGGCGGGAAAGCAACACCTCGCCTTTGAATGTGCGCCCGGGGCGTACGAGGAATGGCAACAGCTGCTCATAGAACAAGGCATTCCCATCATCCACGAAGCCCGTTGGGGCGATCACTATCGCTCTTGCTATTTCCATGACCCCGACGGCCACGTGCTGGAAGTGGTGGAGCCAGGCATGTGGGGGAAATAAGGGGCACATGCCGGACAAAAAGCGCGGCGGCGCAGCAGGAAAACCCGCTGCGCCGCCGTAGAATGGACAAGGCCATGTGGGGCCTATTTGATAACCGTTAGCGTACGGCTTTCCGTGTATTGGGTGCCCCGGAAGTCAATGGCATTGACAACGTAGACATAGACCCCTTCCCGGACGGGCTTTCCGTCAAGGGTGGTGCCATCCCACGCAAAGTTGGGGTCGTCGGATTCGTAGATCTTGCGTCCCCAGCGGTTGAAGACTTGTATGTTGAAGTCCTGCATGTTGTAGAGGCCGGCGCGGAAGAAATCGTTGATGCCATCGCCATTGGGACTGAAGGCGGTGGGCATGGCCACGGTGGTGACTTCCTTCACTTCCACGACTTTGTCGAGGGTGGTCACACAGCCGTTGACGTCGGTGACGGTGGCCGTCACCTTGTAGCGACCCGGGACCGCGTACTCGTGCGCGGGGGTGGGGGAGTTGGAGGTGTTGCCATCGCCAAAGTTCCAACGCCACTCGGTGAGAGGGACCGTGCTGCCCGTACCAAACTCAATAATAGCCAGCGGCATTTCCACGATCTCGGCACTGCTAAAGAGCTCCAGGGTCTCGTCTTCGTACACAAAAGCCGTAATCGGCTGCGGCGTATTGACGCAGCCATAGCGGTCGTTGCTGACCGGACGGACAAAGTAGGTCGTCTCGAAGGGCAGTGGCGGAGTCGTGTAAACGTTGCCCGTGTGGAAAGGCTCGGCATCGTCAAGGCTGTAGAGCCAGTCCAGTCGCACGGAAGGATCGGCAATCGCCAGCAGGGTAGCCTGATCGCCAAAGCAGGTGGAGTCATTCCGAATGTCGGCGATCTCTGGCAAGGCCCGCACTTCGACTTGTTTGGTGCGGCTGTTGGTACAGCCCGAGTCCGATACCGTCGTGAGGGTAACGGTATAGAAGCCCGAAGCGCCGTAAGTGTACTGCGGATTGGGCTGGGTGGAGACGCGGCCATCGCCAAAGTCATACAGCCAGCTCGTCAGCTCTCCGCTGGCCAGACGGGTCTGGTCCGAGAAGGTCGTGGAGTCAAACAGACAGGCGACACTGGCGTTGAAGTCGGTCCGCGGCTGGGGGTTAATGACCACATCCTTGTAAACGGTGTCGACACAGCCTTCGGAGGTGCGTACTGCCAGCATGACGGAATAGGTGCTGTCCCCATCGCTGAAGTAGCGATAGCTGGTATTCTGGCTTTCCCGGACTGGCTTGTTTACTCCGAGATCCCAGGCCCAGTAGGTCAGGGGAGTAGCGGGCGCCGCCTGGCTCTGGTCAAAGAAGCGGGTAGACTCATTCTCACAGGTCTGATCATAGCTGAAGTCAGCCACCGGTGAGGGGTATACCGTCACATCTCGGGTAACCGAATCCACGCAGCCATTGGCGGTGGTGATGCGGTGGACAATGGTGTAGACCGCCGGCTCGGGGTAAATGTGCGTCGGATTCTGGCGGGTAGAAGTATTGGTGCTGCTGGTGGGGTCACCAAAGTTCCAGTAATAATCGTTGATAAAATCCAGCCCCCCGCCGACGGCTGAGCTGCTGGAGGCCAGTACGACACTGTCTTCGCAGGCGCTGATCACTTCAAAGTCGGCTACCGGATTGGGATGGACAAAGGCCGTCCGGGTATAGCTGTCAGAGCAACCCGCCGCACTTTGTACCGTCAAGGTGACGTTGTAGAAGCCGAAGGTGTCATACACGTGGGTGACTGTCTGCCCGGCACCAGTGCCGCCGTCGTCGCCAAAGTCCCACAGGTAGTTGGCGATATTGCCAACGGGTTCGATGGTCGAATTGTCGACGAATTGATTGGCCAGGCCCTCACACTCATTGGTAAAGGTAAAGTCCGCCTCGGGCGTCGCCTCAACCCGAACAGGAATCGTCACGGAGTCCTGACAGCCCCGGTTGGAGGTGGCGATCAGCTGCACGTCGTAGGTGCCGGGGATTTCGAAGGTGTGAACAGGAGAAAAACCTGGAACGGGAGCGCTGCCATCGCCAAAGTCCCACTGGTACCCATTGATGGTGCCGGTAGCGATGCTCGTGAGGTTCTGGAAATGGGTACTGCTTCCTTCGCAGACCGTATCCGAAACAAAAGACGGCGCGGGTAAGGGGTAGGGACGCAGAGTTACCGCTGTCGGCGTTCCTGGGCAGCCCTGCGCATCAATGGCCACGACAAAAACCGTGGAGTCTGCAAAGATGCTGTTCAGGGTAATATTCGGTCCGGTGAATCCCCCTGCACTCCACAGATAGTCCTGTCCACCGGAAGCCGTCAGGGACGTCCCTTCGCCGGGGCACATCCGAAAGTCACCGCTGATCTGGGCGGAGGGGCCACTCTGAACTTCAATGGTCTGCTGCTCAGGGAGGCTGGAGCAGCCGTTGCTGAAAAGGATCACCGAGTAGGTGGTGGTGGTGTTCGGTGCGACGGTGATGGATTGGGTGGTGTCACCGGTGCTCCAGAGGTAGGTATAGTTGGCACTCAGGGTTCCCAAAGCGATGAGCGTGGCCGAGTCGCCCGCGCAGATGACGGTATCGGGGGCGATGATGTCGGCTTGCAGAGAGGGATTGACTACCACCGAGGTATAGTCATAGGTGGTACAGATGGAGTCTGTGACCTCCAGCACGTAGTTAAAGACGGTTTGGTTGGGGGGTCCGCTGCTCGCATCGTAGGTAAAGGTCGGCTGCGCCAAGGTGGAGTCATCCAGGTTGGTTCCGGGGCCCCAGTTGTAGTACTGGCCCGCCACCGCCGGCGTACCCAGTGTAAACTCGTAGTTGGAGCAAATCGTAATGTCCGGACCGGCGTCGGCCGTTACCCCGGTTTGCAGATCGACAATGCCGGGCAGGGTGATCGAGCAGCCGAAGGTATCTTCCAGATAGACCTGATAGCTATAAACGCCAGGAGAAGGATACAGGTGCGTCAGACTGGAGTCCGAGGTGGAAGGATTCAGGTTCAGGTTCCCATTACCCGACCATTGGGTGATGGGGAAGATGGAGCTAAAGTCACTGGGTATCGTAGAATTGGGGACGATGGAGAGCTCGACTTCGTTGCAGCCGATGGGTACCCCCACGGCATCGGCATTAATCAGAACCTCGTCTACGTACACCACCAGGGTGTACTGATTTAAGCCTGGGACCGGGCAAGCATCATCCCGGACCGTAAGTACGAAGTAATGCGTGCCGTAGGAGCCCGGGGGAGGCGTCCAGCAGAACTGTGCGACCGGCTCGGCCCCTACCACCGTATCGGTGACGGTGGTGTCTGCTGCGTCGGTAAAGGTGGCCCCGTTGATGCTCTGGTCCCACCACATGGTGTATTCCAGGGCCGTATCCTGGCTGATCACCGGGATTTCAAAGCAGAACTCCACCCCGGCGCAGACCCGCACCTCATTGAAGGAGAGCGGATAGGCGGGCACCTGATCCACGCCCAGGGCGAGATCCTGTACCCCGCCAGTGACGGGGTTGGTCGAGGCGCAGTTGTTAATGACCGTCACCTGCATGTCCCTTTTCACCTGACCGATGACTTGTCCGTTGCGCCACTCAGTGACGATGATGCAGATCACGCCGACGACTTCGCTGCCGGTGGGGTTCGGAGAAAAGGTGAGGTCACCCGTCTGTGGGTCGATGCTCACGTTCCAGGTAGGACCCATCGGGGTGGTCGGCGAGTAGCCCAGGTTGTAGGTCACCGGTGCACCAGCCCCGCTAAAACAAGGGCCTAGTTCGTAGGAGAGAGAATCTCCGTCGGGGTCATACGCACCCTGGTTGAAGGTCGAGGTCTGCCCGGCGCAGATGTATGCGATGGGGGGGCGGCTGTTACCCGTGACAGGGTCAATAAAGGAGGGAGAGCTGTTGCAGGGCGACACACTCAGGTCAATCTCCGTTTCGGAGGAATAGATCCCCTGGTTGGCGGCGCCCGAATCGATCACGTTGTTCCGGCAGCAGTCGGACCAAGATATGGTATAGATGTCGCAGTTGGCGTTACAAAAGTTGACGTCAGTGTAGTAAATGGCCTCCGCTACCCCATTAATGGGGGGGTTAGGGTTCAGGCCGGGGTTGCCTTCACAGCCGGTGGGGTAGGGGACCCCGGGTGGAGGGTTGAAGAAGTCCGGACAGAGGGGGGTGACTTCCTCATAGCTCTGCAAGGTCCATCCTCCCACGGTGGGGTTGACACAGTTGCCAAGTCCGGTAATCGTGATGTTGGGGATGGTCGGTGCCGGTGAGCTGCTTACCGGGACATAGCCCGGGACCATGAAACTCCCGGTACAGTCGAAGTAGGTCCGGTGGTAAATTCGGTACGTACAGGGGCCGGTACATTCGTAGGAGATATCAACCCCCATGATGTGGGTACCGTGCAGGGGGTTTTGGAAAAGAAGCAGCGAGGTCAGCCAAAAAAAGAAAGCGGAGAGGAAACGTCTTCTCATAACACAGGATTGTTTGGGCAATCTACCTGGTGAAAACACTCAATAAGGCTGTTTCCCTTCGTGAGCCAATGCCCAGAGCATGGTCTCTTTTCGTGGGAAAAGCGAAGAACCATCACAACCAACTAGAAAACGTGGGATTCGTGCCTGGAGCCAAGGTGTATGGTTTTGAATAAAACATGCACTTGACCTTGCGAAAATAAGAAAAAAATCAATACTATATGTAGTTTAGCCCTCTTTCCCCTGCCTGACAATCGCATTTTTGCGAGGGGGAACGATGCATTTTTCCGGTGTAGGGGTAGGGGTTAAGGGTAAGATTGGAGGGATGCCTCCTCAGGGTGGGGAGCGCATGGGATAAAAAAGGAGCGGCGGCGGAATCTAGGGAAAGGGAAGAAGGAAAGATGCAACGGCATAAGAAGAGGGCAAGCCGGGGGCGTAGGGGAACCCTTTTTAGATTGGATTTACTTATATAGCAATTAATTGTTTTTTGAGGCATGATGCCTGGAGCAATACTTTCCGGTAGGCGGAGTGAAATGGTCCCGGAAAGTGGGCCTAAAGTAGGTAATTCCCAAAGCGGATCTGGGCGGCATTTTTCCTTGTCTTTTGATCCCCAAAAATCCTTCTATTTTTACGGCTAGTGATTTATCCCTACTTTTGTTAGGAATTCAATCTAAAAGCTTTGTGGATGAGTATAAATTTTACCAAAGACTCATGAGCCCCTTGTTTCGTTACTTCCGCTCTGGGCTGTTGCTCCTTATGTTGATGTCTCTTTCCCGTTTGTCGGCTACCCACATCATGGGGGTAGACATCGCTTATGAGTGCATTGGGCCTTGTACCTATCGGATCTACCACAACACCTACTATGACTGCTCAGGTAGTCTGATGCAGATCAATAACTGGGTGCAGCCGATAGACCCGACCAATCCGCCGACTCCGCCAAACTTCACGTTTGATATTAACGGAGTACCTGCCCTGCCAGGGCAGAATTGTAATGATCCTGTGCCTATCGGTACTGGCTGGACCTTCGTGAGTTATCAGGAAGTGACCCCCGTGTGTCCTTCCGCCGTCACCGAATGTGAGGTGAACAATGCGGCGATCAACGGGGTATCGGAGGTACGGTACTACCGGGACTATAACTTCTGTAATACCAATTGTGATATCTATACGCTGGAATGGGAGGATTGCTGTCGGAACAATGCCATCACCTCACTCACCAATCCTGGTGGGCAGAGTGCGCATGTAAGCTCGACTCAGATCAATACCACCATCCAGCCTTGTAACAGCTCCCCCACCTTCACCAACCCGCCTGTGCCGTACATATGTGCCGGCGAGACCTTTACCTTCAACCAGGGGGCTTTTGATCCTGACGGCGACTCCCTCGTGTATAGCCTGGGCCCCTGCTTTGATTCTGGCCCCAATGACCCAGTCAGCTATGGATTTGGCTTCTCTCCCACTGCGCCTCTCGGGCCCGGCTGGGATGTAGATGTTGACTCCCTGACCGGGGACGTTTCCATTTCTCCGATTCCGGCCGGAGGAAACGGGCCGGTGGAAGTAGGCGTATTATGCCTCTACGTCGAAGAATACCGGAATGGACAATTAATTGGCGAAGTCGTTCGGGATATTCAGATCACGGTTATTGACTGCGGTGCTCTGGGACAAACCAATGCCACGCCCTCCATTGACACCATCGTGAATGTCACCCCGGGTGCCACCGTCAACGGCTTTACGGTGACCACCTGCGCTTGTCAGGAGATCATGTTTGACATCCTGGTGTCCGATCAGGACCCGGGACAAAATCACATTCTCTCCTGGAACAATGGGGTGCCGGGGACCTTCGTGGACATAAACAACCCCTTGCTACCGGTTGACTCGATTTTTTCACCGGCCCCGGGGATTACCCCGACAGGCCAGTTCAGTTGGGTGCCTACCGTTTCCGGTACCTACCAGTTCCTGCTTACCCTCGTGGACGATGGCTGCCCCCTCCTGGGCCAGGACCAGCAGTCCATCGTGATCAATGTGGTCTCCTGTGCGCTGGATCCCTTTGCTGACGTGGACCGGCTGGCCTGTAATGATTACCGGCTCACCGGAGTCCCTTGTGGAGGCGCCCCGCCTTTCACTTTTTCCTGGTCTGGTGCTGGTGGCCTGAGTGGCACGGGAGATACCATCTTCCATACCTTCCCGGGTCCCGGGGCCTATCCCTACACCCTTACCATTACCGATTCTACTGGGGTATCCTCGTCGACCTCAGATACCATTTTTGTTGACAATACCGCCATTGCCAATGCCGGTCCCAACTTTGTCCTCTGTTCGGGAGAAGTGGGAACCATCGGCACACCGGCGCAGCCGGGACATACCTATCAATGGACTTCCCCCCTGGGGCAAGGGTGGGCCGGAGCGATCAATCCGACCTCGGCGCAGCCTGCGGTGACCCTGAACAACTCGCTCTCTGTGCCCGTAGTCATTCCTTTCTACCTACAGGCTACCGATGCGTTTAATTGTATCTCCTTCGATACCGTGGAGGTGACTTTTGCTCCCAAACCCACCGCCAACTTTACACTGGATGCGGCGGTCTGTGTGGATGAACTGACCACGGTCAACTTCGCAGGGGTTCCCCAGCCAGGGGCGGTCTATTTCTGGGATTACAATGGCGGTATCGGATCGGTCAATGGCCCTGGTCCGCACCAGGTGCTGTGGACCACGGCCGGTCCCAAGACCGTCTCTCTCTATGTGGAGGTGAATGGCTGTCCTTCGGATACCATTACTAAGACGATCATAGTCAATCCCATCCCCACCTCCAGCTTCCTGGTCACGCCCCAGGTGTGTGCAGGCGAGCCTGCCCAAATCACCTACACCGGCACTGCCGGCAATGGCGCTACCTACATCTGGGATCTGGGCGGTGGTTCTGGGGCGGGAGGCCCTGGTCCCTTTGGCGTCACCTGGAATACGGGGGGAACCAAGACCATTACCTTGACGGTGATTCAAAACGGCTGTGTGAGTACACAGTCTACCCAAACCGTCACCGTCTTCCCGACGCCGACCCCTACCTTTGCGACGCAGTCGCAAGTATGCCAGGACGATCTGGTCCAGATCACCTACACCGGCAGTGCCGCCGGC
>RFHL01000116.1 GCA_003696875.1 Bacteroidota bacterium
GCCTACTACCTCAACTATCAGAACCGCCGCCCTGACTACATTGCCGCCTTCTTCCATGTGATCAACTGGGAGAAAGTCGCCGAGCTGTACGCAGGCTAGCCTGATCCTAGGTCTATAAAAAGCAGCGGCTGCCCCAAATCGGGGCAGCCGCTTTGCTGTTCAGAGGGAGCCGGGTCAGCGCTGGATCAGCAGTTTCTGCTGATAGGTGGCCGTGGGGGTCTTGGCCCGTACCAGATAGATGCCGTCGGGCAGCAGTAGCTGCAGGGGCAGCGTTCCCCGGCCTGGTATGCCGTGATTCTGCTGGTAGACCTCATGCCCGAGGGCATCGTAGACAGAGATGTCCAGAGGCTGGGGCTGGTCCCAATCCAGCTCTACCGTAAATGCCCCCGGGCTGGGGTTGGGGTAGAGGTAGAGGCGGGCCGGACGCTCCAGGCGATCGCCGATCGCCGTGGTGGTGTCAGGAAAGGGATCGCATTCCAGTTCAGGGAAATAGGTATTTCCCTGGTCATAGTAGACCGTAAATTGCTCGTAGATGTCCATCCCAAAGTCGGCCCCGAAGCGCTTGAGGAAGGTCCCATCCGGATTCAGCAGATACACGTGGCCGACCCCGTCATTATTGGCCCACCAGGAGATGCCGTCCTGACCATCCTGGCCAAAGACGTTGTCGTCGCGGATGTGGAGGGTGTAGCAGCCCTTGGGCAGGTCAATGGTGTCCTGATAGACCGTATGGTTCTGCATGTTGTCGCGAGACATGACCACATTGCCATCGGTGTCGGTGATGGTGAAGGAGTTTTCCCGGGCTGCCCCATTGGTCCGGATCTCGAGGATGGTCTTGTTGATGTAGCGTGCCACCGGGGCAAATTCCACTTGCAGGTAGTTATTGTGGGGCTGCTCGTCAGGCTTGCCATTGGGCTGGTCTAGTTGCACATAGAAGACCGGCGCCACCTCATCCATGCCCAGCCAGTTGAAGCGGGGCAGGTCGATCTCCTCGCTTTCCAGAAAACCAAGATCTCCTTCCCAGATGTAGTAGCAGGGGGCCCAGCCTCCCAGCACGCCATAGGTGATGTACACTTTGGTAAGGCGCTCGGTGCCATTGTTCCGGATCCGAATCCGGGGATGGTCACAGACCGGGTTCCGACGGCGGTATTTGTCCTCCAGAGTGGGGGATATGATTTCCTCGATGCCTACCTCGACGGTGTGGGCCGGGGGGCCATAGGTAACGAGCTGCCCCCGCAAGACATAGTTGCCCTCAGGGCTGTAGGGGGCCGGGTTCTGGATGCCGTAATCAATGGCTACCGTTTGTCCCGGAATGACATAGTTGTCCAGATCAAAATCAAAAGTGGTGACCTCGGCCCCCGGACACCAGCCGGCCCGGTCATAGATCCAGGTTCCGCCTTGCGGGTAGACAAAGTTGTTGGCACATTCGTTCCAAACCTCCCAGGAGAAGACGGGCAGGCTGTTCAGGGAAAGGCTATGCTCCCGGGCACAGAACTCGGCGCAGTTGCTGCTGCCGCCGAAGCCGTGTCCGCTGATCCGCATCTTGATGCGGAAGGCATCGCCCTGCGGGTCCAGGGTCTTGGTGATCGGCCGTGCCTGGGTGTCGTTCCAGAGCGAGGCATAGGAAAAACTTCCGGACCAGAGGTTTTCGATCTTCTGGACCGGGCGGGGAGGCGTCCCCTTGATCATGACAAATTTGAGGTCAAGAAGCTCCTGGTTGTTGCCGGCCCGCAGGTACACCTGATCGTGAAAGAGGGGAGCATAGTCGGTCACGTCAAAGATCCAGCGAGTCCCGTCGGGCCCCAGGTCCAGGTTGATGCCATAAGGCGTGATGTAGCGGGCAATCTCATACTCTACGATGTTGCTGTAGTATTCGTGTAGCCCCCGGTACAAAGTTGTATCGGCGGCGATGAATACAGAATCCAGCACTGCCCCGCTATTCAGGTCATAGACATAGCTGTAGGTGTCGGCTGTCCATACCAGGAGGGTATCCGTGGGCAGGGAGGGGTGCTGCGGATGATCGTCCGGGATGATGTGCGGGCTGCTGGGATTGCCAAAGACCACCACCTGTAGCGGGGCCTGCTGCACCGAGTCGACCGACAGCAAGGAGTCCAGGCTGCTGACAAAGGTGCCTTGCTCAAAGACCACATTGGGGCGTAGGGCGGTGGTGGTCCAGTCCCGGCGCAGAGCCGTGTCGGGCAGCCGCCGCCAGTCGGGCGGCCCCAGCAGGGTCCCGTCAAAGCCGTTGCCTGAGAGATCGGTGGCGGTGAGGCCCTGCCCCTCGTCCAGGGGATAGTAGGCCCGCAGGTGGGCGTAGTCGGGATGGGCTGCGGTGATACTGCGGTCCTTCCAGGCGGCGATGACGCCGCCATCCAGGGCTTTGTCCCAGACGCGGACCTCGTCGATATGCCCGAGCAGCCGGTCACCAGACCAGCGACCCAGCCAGAAATCGCTCGCGCCGGTATTGATGCTTACCGATTCGGTATGCATCAATATCCCGTCGTAGTACAGGCGGGCTTGTCCCGCCTCGTAGGTCAGGGCATAGTGATGCCAGCTCCCCAGGCTGCCGGGCAGGCTCACGTCAAAGTCGGGCGTCCCCCAGAGCTGTACGCGCCAGAGGTTGTTGGTACTCATGGTACGCAGAGAAAAGTCCTGTCCGGTGGCGCCTGTCGGCCCGGCCTGAAACAGACCGGCATTGTTAAAGGCCCCGGCATAGGCCCATAGCTCGATGGTCCGGGGAGCGGTCCCCGTCAGTTGAGGACCTGAGCCGAGGTTGACCAGATCGTTGCTGCCATCAAAGTCGAGGTAGTGGTCGTTGCCGGCGGTGTAGACGCCGGCGGAGTAGGTGGCTGCGCTCGCCCGCACGGGCGAGGGCTGGCCAGCGGTCCCATTTTCATAACTAAACTCCACCACAAGGTGAGAGCTGCCGTCCCAGACAAAGGGCTGGGTAAAGGCAAAGCTCTGCCAGCCGGTGCTGGCAAAGGTGGTATTGAGGTAGTAGACCTCGGTAAAGCCGCCGCTTTCGTAGCTGCTGCTGGTCAGCGAGTCGAGGGTGCTGTGTTTGAGGCGAATGCGCAGCTTCTGGACGGAGGAGCCCAGCCCTGAGAGGTCGAGACGCAAGCCACTGATGGGGCCGGCCGAGAGGCCGGCTGTCTGGAGCTCGCTGGCCCGCCAGAGAAACTGCGCGCGCCCCGTCGGGGCGCTGGTGCTGAAGGGGGCGTCCAGGGTTTGGGTATCGGTGCCGAGGCTGGCTTCTTGCCAGCTGAGGGTATCAGTATAGAGGAGGTAAGGCTGCCATTCCTGGTAGTAGGTCCAGGTGGGGCTGTACCGGAGGGGGAGTGAGTCGGCATCACCACCGGTGATGAAGCGCCAGGTAGGGTTGGACTTATAGGTAGAGTCCATCACCCCGGCCGAGTCGACCACATAGGTGTAGCTCAGGTAGTCCCATTCGCCGCAGGGATAGCTGTCGTGGGCGGTGGCGGGATCACATTTGAGGGTGTAGTACATGAGTACCTTCTCGAAGGTCTCACTCGCAGGCGGGAAGGTAAAAGTGCCCCGATACGGGGCCGACCAGCCCTGCGGGCTGGGATCGTCAAAACTGAAAGTTTGTACCACTACGGTATCCCCCGCCTGTCCCCAGAGTCGGGGCGCAAGCAGGACAATCACTGACAGGGGCAGCAGGGCCCGAAGAAGGATGTCGAACTGTTTCATGTGAAAATAACACGTCAGCCGCCCCGCAGGGGGCGGCGGTGGGTGGAAAGTGCCTCGCCCCTGTGGGCAAGGGAGTAGCGTGAGAAGTGGTAAAGGATCGGTTGCCCGAGCAGGTAGATTGTTTGGGAGGGCGTGTAGCGGGCAGAAAAAGCTGCTTTTAGGCCACGTCCCCCTGTATGAATCAGGAACCCGAGTTACCCGTGAATCCGCTCGCTCTTGCCGTAGCGGGTGATGACCTCCCCCTCATAGGCCAGGAATGCCTCCCAGCGACCATCGACATCTACCGTGGGGCAGAGCTTGCGGGCCAGTTTGATAAACATGGTATAGTGCCGGGCCTCGGAGATCATCAGCTTGTGATAGAAGGTCGCAAGCCCCTCGTCGTCAATCTCTTCGGAGAGGACCTTGAAGCGCTCGCAGCTGCGGGCTTCAATCATCGCCGCAAAGAGCAGCTTGTCGCAGAGGGTTTCCTCTACACTCTTGCCCTTCTTCTTGAGAAATTTGGCCAGTTCGTTGACATAGGAATCCTTTCGTTCCCGGCCCAGGGCAAAGCCCCGCTTCTGTATCTCCCGGTGCACCATCCGGAAATGGCCCATTTCTTCCTGGGACAAATCCGACATCTGTTCGACCAGTTCAGGATGCTGTGGGTACTGTACAATCAGCGAATTGGCCGTCGAGGCGGCCTTTAGCTCGCAATATGCGTGGTCGGTGAGGATCTCCTCAATATTGCCCGAAACCACGTGTTTGACCCACATAGGGTCGGTTTGCATCTGCAATTTCAGCATATACAGGGCGATTTGACGGGCAAGATACGAAAAAAACCACTCGGGCCCCGAAAAGCGACACTTGGGTCCAAAATCTAACATCTCGGGAGAAATTACCAAATATGTAAGATTTTGACGTATAATTTTGTAAAAGCAATATTCGAGTATCGAATGTTGCGCTCGTCGCCTATTCATCGTCCTTTCACCCAAGTAAGATCATGGAAATCCGTACCCTTTTCACCGCTTTTGGCCGCGCCTTTCGTGCCAATCCTTACATGCTCCTGATCCTGGCGCTCAGCCTTCCGGTCGGGATGTCAGCTCAAATACCCTTCATTTTCAACGCGGGCGGCGATGGCTGCCCGGACAGTGTCCAGTCTTTTTCCAACTGGAGCATCTCTGACATTGCTCAGACCGGTTACGACTATGTGTATCAGACCGAGTGTGCTGCCCCTGGTACCCGTACCTTCGTGCTGAAGGACCCCCAACTGTTGCCGGGCAACGTCTATACCCTGTATCTCCACTTTGCCGAGATTTACCACGGGGCCAGCAATCCGGATAGTGCCGGGGGAGATGGCAGTCGCGTTTTTTCTGTTGAGGTCAACGGGGTTATCGTACTCGACAGCCTGGACATTTATAAGGAAGTGGGCCCCAATGAGGCCCTCGTCTACCGCGACGATGTGTGGGTAGGCCCTGATAGCGCCATCGTGATCAAGTTTTATGCCCACACCGACTACTCCAAGCTGTCGGCCCTGGAACTTCACCCTCATGGGGAGGGGTCTTCCTTCCCCCCGGACAATGCCATCCGCCCCCTCAACATCGTTTCGCTTCCGGTGGAATGGGGGGCTTTTGATCTCGTCACTGAGCCCGACGGTACGCTGAACCTCAGCTGGACGACCCTGCGTGAGGAAAACACCGAAGCCTTCGAAGTCGAGATGTCCAACGACGGCGAAACCTTTATGACGCTAGATCGGCAGGCGGCTGCCGGGTATAGCGAAACGGAGCGTCAGTACCATTTCCGGACCCAGGAACTCGATCCCGGTCGCTATGTCTTCCGTCTGAAGCAGATCGATATCGATGGTCAATACAGCTACAGCCCCCGTCGCGAGTGGACGGTGAGCTACGGGATGGGCCTGAGCCTCGCCACCCCCATGCCCAATCCCTCTGAAGGCCTGACCCGTCTGGAGATCATGCCGCGCACCGATGGTGAGCTACGGATGCGCCTCTACAGCCTGGATGGGCGGGAAGTCCGCCGCTTTACGGAGCGTACGCTTGAGGCCGGTACCCTGACCAACATTTCCCTCGACCTGCAGGATGTCGCTCGCGGCACCTATCTCCTCTCTCTCGAAGCCAATGGCGAGCGGGCCCACCATCTGCTCCGCCTCCAGTAAGACGAATATTCCCCCCTTTATGTTTCTCAGGCGTAACCCCCTGAACTACCTACCTGCCGCCGGCGCGACCCCGCGTCGGCGGTTTTTAGTTGTCCCGCTGGGCTTCGAACAGCTCATAGGTGTCGACGCCATTTCGGAGAATCTGCACCGTAAAAAGCAGATTGCCGGTCTCCAACTCGTAACGTCCGTGCTGATCGGGAGCCGTCGCTACCGGCCCGGCAAAGGGGACTCCTTGTAGCGTACCGCCACCAGGTAGGTCAGCCGGGACCAGGGTGAGGACCACGCCCTCGGTGCGGATAAAGCCATCAGGGCTACGGCGCAAGTCTGCCTGTAAGACCTGTCCGGCGAGGGCACTCTCCGCCGGAAAGGCGGTAGGGGTCAGCAGGATGGTCTCATCATCCACCCGGCTGACAGTCAGTTGCAGATCTGCCACATCCTGGGTGGAGTCGGTATCAAGGTAGAGGGTAAGGGTTCCGGTATAGCTGCCCGTGACATCAAGCGTGAGGTCAGCGGGAAGCTCGGTCTTGCAGGCCCACAGGCCTGGGGCAAGCAACAGAATGGGCAACCATCGGCGCATAAAAAAACGGTTATCGGTCCAGGGAAAGGGTGACCCCCATAGATACCTGAAAGGTACGCAATTGCTGTGGCTCGGCGGTGGTAGTCAGCGGTTGTTCTGGGTCAAAGTCGGGATTTTGGGGAAAGTTGTCGGTGGCTTGCAAGTCCGGAGTAAAGCGCACCTGCTGCTGAAAGGGGGCAAGATCGGCCCGGAGGTCGGTTTGATCCCGCTCGAAGGTGAGCAGCTCGGCTTGTCGAATCTGGGTATTTCGCTGGCTTAGGGCACATTCGTAAAACAAGCTCAGCCGGGAGCCGAGCCGGTAGCGCATCCCCAGCCCTGCCAGCAGGCCTGCCGACA